>SYJG01000305.1 GCA_005798445.1 Planctomyces sp. | reverse complement strand
GCTCGCTTGTGAAAAAATCGCGTAACGGCAGCGCATCTCTTGGGGTGTGGAGGTGTGTCATGAAAGATCAGAAAGACGTTTTGGACGATCGGCGGCTCGATCAGCTTCTTGCGGAAGCGGACGAGACCGCGCAGCGGGAACCAACGGTCGTTTCGGACCCGGACTCGACGGTGCGGAAGTTGTGGGCGGAGTTGGAGACGATTGTCGTCGAGTTGCGGCAGCCGGTGGAGCCGAATTCGTATTCGGCGGAACCGGCGTGTGTTCAAGCGGTCGAGAATGCTCGAACGATCGCGCGGATTGAAGGATCGCAGATCGTCGTCGGCAAAGGGGCGGAGCTGTCCCTTTCGCCCCCGCCCGAAAACTTGGGAAGCATTGGGCCGTATCAATTGCTCGATCTGCTTGGTCAGGGGGGCATGGGAACGGTTTACAAGGCATTGCATCCTCGGCTCGAAAAGACGGTCGCGTTGAAGGTGCTGGCAACGGGGCGATTGAAGAATTCGGACGCTCTCGCTCGGTTTCAGCGGGAGATGAAGGCGATCGGCAGGCTGGATCATCCGCATTTGATTCAAGCGTTTGATGCGGGTGAAGCGGACGGCACGCACTACCTCGTGATGGAGTTTGCCGCCGGAACCGATCTGGGGGGACTGCTCAAGAAGCGCGGTTCGTTGCCGATCGCCGAAGCGTGTGAACTGATCTCGCAAGCGGCGGTCGGTCTGCAAGCGGCGCACTCGCGCGGGATGATTCATCGGGACATCAAGCCGGCGAACCTAATGTTGGTGGAACAGGAATTCGGGCCGCCGGTGGTCAAGGTTCTGGACCTCGGACTGGCTTTGCTGGCCGATGCTCAAGGCGCTGGCGGTGATGGGCTGACCAGCCAAAGCGAGATCATGGGGACGATCGACTACATGGCCCCGGAGCAGGCGGAGAACAGCCACTCGGTCGATGTCCGAGCCGACGTGTACTCCCTGGGTGCGACGCTGTACGCGCTGCTGACCGGCGGTTCGATCTTTTCCGATCGACCGAATCGAACGTTGATGCAGAAGCTGTCGGCGTTGGCGAACGAACCGGTGCCGTCTGTTCGCACACGCCGTGTTGACGTGAGTGACGCCCTGGAAAGCGTTGTGCATCGCATGTTGTCGCGTCGGTCGAGCGAGCGATTCGCGTCGATGACCGATGTGATCGCCGCGCTCAAACCGTTCGCGGCGGGAGCGGAGTTGTCCGCGTTGCTGAGTCCGTACCAGCACGACGCGCCAGCGAGTGGTTCGTTCGATGCGAACACTCGATTGATCTCGACAGAGAACGCTCTGGCGGATGACCACTCGCTAGCGCGTCGTGCTGGTGGCACGTCCGCAACCGTCGAGTTCAGCCGGAACACGCGAGCGTCCGGTTCGAGCGTCGTGCCAGCATCCGAACCGGACACTCGCGCGTTCCGGCTGAGGAAAAAGACTCGAACCGCGATCGCAGTTGCCGGAGTCCTCTTGCTCGCCGCGATCTTGTTGTCGATCAAGACTCCGAACGGCGAAATCATCGTCTCGATTCCTGACGATCTTCCTGCTGAGTTGCGGAACCAGATCAAGATCAATGTGACCGGCGACGGAGCGGCGGAAGTCGCGAGCGAGGCCAACGGTTGGAGAGTCGGCATCAAGGAAGGGAACTACCGCGTTGAATTGACTGGCGGCAAAGATCGCGTGCAGGTCGAAGACAAGCAGGTGACGGTCAGTCGCAACAAGAAGGCGATTGTCACGATCACGACGAAATCGCACGGCGCGGTGGCTTCCAGTGACAAGCCCGCCGATCCTGACCGCCAATTCGCCGAGTGGTTGAAATCATTCAACCCACCCATGCCGTTCGAGGTGACTCTTGCTGACGGCGCTGGCCAGCGGGTGCTCCCTCAGGATCCGCTGCCGGCAGCCCCGTTTCGGGTGCATTTTGTCTTTCTCGAGGGCAAGCAGTTCGATCAACAAGGGGATGCGTTCCTGGAGGAATTCACAAACCGAGTGAAGGGGTTGCGGATCTCCGGTCTCCAACTCCATTCGCCATCGCTGACATCCGACAGAGTGGCCCGATTCACTCAACTGCCGGAGCTCTCCGGCCTGACGACTCTCATGGTGACAAGCGACATGGTGGATGACACCATGTTTCAGGCACTGGCCCGTCTTCCCAACTTGCAGTTTGTCGATCTCAAATGCCCGCGGATCACCGGCAAAGGATTGGGAACTCTCCGCCGGTTGGCTCATCTGGCACTCCTGAATGGCCAGAACGTTTCCGTCGAAGGCCTGGTCGAGTTGCGCCAACACAAAATCGACTTACTCCAAATCAGCGATTGCAGATTCACTGACCAGCATGTCGACACGTTCGCCAAGATGAAGTTGCGGCGTTTTTATACGGACGACGCGGGAATTGATGACGCGATGGCCGCACGCCTCGCAAACATTCACAGCCTTGAAGAGCTAAGCCTCCACAGAAGCCCAATCACCGACCGAGGACTCCCGGAACTCAAGCGGCTCAAGAACCTCACCCGGCTTGTTCTGACGGGGACCAAAGTCACCGCCGCCGGAGTCGCCGACCTGCAGAAGGCCCTGCCGAACTGCAAGATCGAGAGCGACGTTGTGGCTTCCGATTCAAACCGCCAATTTGCCGAGTGGCTGAAATCGTTTGATCCGCCCTTTCCGTTCGAGGTGACACTCGCAAACGGCAGCATTCAGTCGGTGCCTGTCGAGAGTCCGTTGCCGACAGTCCCGTTTCGTGTGCATCTCGTCTATTTGATTGGCCCGCATTTTGAGCAGACGAGCGATGCGTTTCTGGATGAGTTTACAAAGCGGGTGAAGGGGCAGCGGATCACGGGGCTCTTCCTGAAGTCATCAACACTGACATCCGCAGGAGTGGCCCGGTTGACTCAAATGCCAGAGTTCTCGGTGCTACACACCCTCAGCATCAATTGCCCTTTAGTGGATGACATCGTCTTCAAGACACTGGCTCCACTTCCCAATTTGCAGTGGGTCGATTTGAAATGCCCGCAGATCACCGGCAAAGAACTGGGGACGCTCCGGCGGATGAAAAATCTGTCGATGCTGAGCGCGGAGAGATTAACCGTTGAGGGACTCGCCGAGTTGCAGAGCCTCAAGCTGGATTACCTACAAATCGACGGAATCAAGTTCACCGAACCGGTTGTTGATGTCATCACGAAACTCAAATTGAAGGCCCTCCTGACGCACAGCGCCGGGATTGATGATGCCTTTCTGGCTCGCATCGCTGAGATGACAACGCTCATTCATCTGGAGTTCTACCATGACCCCATCACGGACGCGGGACTCATGGAACTCAAGCGGCTCAAGAAACTGATCAAAGTCCATCTCGTCGGCACCAATGTCACCGCCGCCGGAGTCGCCGACCTGCAAAAGGCCCTGCCGAACTGCAAGATCGGATGGGACGCCCCGAAGGAGTGACGTTACACGTTTTGGACACGGACGACACGAGACTTCGAGCATCGGCACGGACAGCGGCACCCGCGATGACTTACGGAATCACGTTGTGTGGCGTCAGTCCCAAGTGAGCAGCCGCTTTCACCAGATGGCGGTCGTTGGAATAGACGTCTTGAAGCCCCAGCATTCGGGCACACGCCAGATGAATGGCATCCGCCGATCGCAGGTAGATTGAGCTTGGTAGCGTCGAAAAGAGCTTCGCGACTTCCGTGAAGACCTCTTCGTTCAAGGGAAACCAATCCCAAAGGTCAGCGGCTTGATCTTCTTGCCATGCGATCAGAATCGTTTGCAAACCCTCGTCGGTGATTCGACCTTCGCGAAAGTGCCGATGCACTGCCGCTACGAACTCGGCCTTGCCGAGTTCACAACAAACAACGATATCCGCCTGTTTCCAATGGTGCGTGACTTCGTCATGGCCGTGTTCTGGCAGGTAGCACTTCAGCATGTAGCTGGTGTCAAAATAAATCATGGCTGGCCACGATCGGCGGAGACGGCGGCGGTGGAGTCGAGGGGGCTAACAGCCTGCACAAGACTCAAACGAGCCGCTCGATCTCGCCAGTATTGTTCGGGAACCCGATCCTGGACGGCCTTGCTTGTCGTTTCCTGCCCGATCACCTGAGCGAGCTGGACCTTGAGGTCTGCGATCTGCCGTTCGATCGACTCCAAACGTTTCGCGATGACATCCCCTGCCATAACAATTCTCCTGCATGTGTTCGGTCGGAGTTTAGCTCGCCGGGTGGAATCATCTCCAGACGAGACCTCACTCGCGGATTGTTGAGGGGGGCAGGCACTTCATAACCCGACGCGTAAGCGAGGTCGGGCGCTTCAGAACGCGAGGGGGTGACAGGGCCGGTGAAGCGTTCGCCCTCGCTCACGCGTCGGGTTACGGGGTCTTCGCGAACTTTTTTCATTTTCGCGTAACAGCCGCGCATCTCTCCGGGTGGCGAAGAGTTGTGTTTTCGCGATTTCCTCCGTTTTGGCCCACGATCAAGGAACAGTGTCATGCAACTGACGAATTGGCTGCAACAAATTTTCGCGCGAACTGGGTTGTCGGGATGTGGCTTGATCGGGAGACCGGCGGTCGGGCGGAGTGGCTCGGTCGGGAGACCGGCCACAGCTTGGAGACGGGCGGCGGCGTTTCTGGCGGCGGAGCAGCGGGTGGAGTGTTTGGAGTCGCGGGTGTTGCCGGCGATCAGCGTGCTGATTGATTTCTCGCTCGATACGAACAATTTCTTCGCGGACCAGGGGCGACGGGACTTGTTGCAGTCGGCGGCGGATGCGATTGGGAGTCGGCTGACGGACTCGCTGACGGCGATCTCGCCCAGCGGGAGTAACTCTTGGACGGCGATTTTCGATCATCCGGGGACCGGGGAGGAGCATGAAATCAACAACCGGGCGATTGCGGCCAACACGGTGTTGGTCTTCGCGGGGGGGCGAAATTTTGCTGGGACGGAGGCGGGGCGAGGTGGTTACGGCGGGTTCAGTGCGGGGGGGACGACAGCGTTTCAGAACATTGTCGAAGCTCGTGGGCAGACGGGGGCACTGGCGGGGACGCCCAGCGACTTTGGGCCGTGGGGCGGAGTGGTCTCGTTTGACACGGTGGGGACGACTTGGCATTTCGGGGCGACCGCGACCGGGCTGG
>SYJG01000304.1 GCA_005798445.1 Planctomyces sp. | reverse complement strand
GAGCCGTTGCAATCACAGCCTCTGTCAGTTCTGCATTCATCGTCTCGTCCCTGAGACCTGGATGTTTCTCCCAAACCCTTTCGCGGTCTATAACTCAGCAAGCCAAACTGCCGGTAGATCAATTTCAACTGGCTGCCTTATGGTACGGCCGCCCTCTCGATCCCCAAGTGAGCAAGCCATGAACTCAACGCGAGCATGAACACTCGAAGCGACGCCATCCGCAGCGTCTACCAATTCACGAACTTCTGGAGTACCTGGCTTGGCCAAATAGCATTTCAGAAGGTAGCAAGTATCGAGGTCAATCATCCGTCGCGATCCGCCGACACGATGTCTGTCGAATCCACGTCAATCTTTGGTCGCGGGATGGACCGAAATCCGGTGGCATCGAAACAACCGGCTCTGAATCTCCGATCCCTGTCATTCGGTTCGGATTCTGGTTTGACGGGCCTCTCATCACGGTCTGAAAATCTCGTTCACTTGAAGTCGCTGATTTGCCGGCGACAACGTTGAAGAGCGGAGATCATCATGAGCCGTTGTTGTTGGCGACTTGCGCTGGTGTTGTGGTCGGGGTTACTGGTTCAGACGGTTGAAGCTCAGCCGTTCGGCATGAGTACCGCCCCACGAGCACTGTGCGTCACCGATCCGTATGGGATTCCATTTCATAGTTGGTACGGTTCGCCGATCGCCTACAACTCGTACTTCTCCATGCCATTTGGCGGCGCGTACTCCTCATTGGGTTACAGCGGAACCACCAACGGTTTTTTCTGGGGCGGCGTTCCAGCGGTTGCATCGGCCACAACTCCCGAATGGGTGGTCCAACGCACGTCCGTATTTCCGCTCGGCACCTACAGCCCCTGGCTGGCGTCTCCGAGGCCCTTGTCGTCACCCCGGTTGCCCGGCATCGGCAAACAGAATCGGCCGGCAATCTCCAACGAGACCACCCGCCAGGGCAATGATCCTCATTCCTCCCAAGACTCGCCCATTCAACAAGTCAGCGGTGAATTGCCACCGCCCGACGAACTCGACCAACGAGTCTTCGCCGAAGGGGATCGCCTGCTTCATGACGGAGAATATGCCAGAGCCTATTTACGATATTTGAGTTTCCAGCGTGAAGCGGGTGATCGTGGAGCGGTTTACTTCCGCCAAGCGTTCGCACTCGTTGCGATGGGACGCTACTCGCACGCCGTCGCCAAATTGAAACGAGGCTTGCAGGTTGAACCCGATTTTCCAAGTCGTGTGACCGCGTTTGACGAAGCCTTTGGAATCGACAACACGGATCAGCGCAAAGAAATTCTCAAACAGGCCGCTCGCTGGACGAATGCCGGTCCACGCGATCCCGACAGGCTCTTTCTCATGGGCGTTCTGCTGCATTTCGAGAACGATCCCAAGTCCAGCGAATTGTTCGACACGGCCTGGAAGCTGACTGACCACCGACAGCACTTGCAAGCGTTTCGATAGCAAAGCCGGGCTCGGATGAAAGCAAACTCTGCCCTTGAATCGGCGCGCCGGGTTCTGCACGATGCTTCGGATTCCGCTTTGATATCGTGAGGTGAGCGATGCGTGATCTGGCGTGTGCGGGACCGAGCAGCCGGCGTGAGTTCTTGCGATTGGGGATGACCGGGTTTGCCGGGCTGTCGTTGCCGGCACTGTATCGGCTGCGGGCTAAAGCTGAGGAAAAGACTCGCGAGCGGACGGCTCTCGTGGTGGTCTGGCTGCATGGAGGTGCGAGTCACATCGAGACGTACGATCCAAAACCGCTCGCGCCCAGCGAGTATCGCGGGCCGTATTCGCCGATCGACACGAGCGTTCCCGGTTTGCAGTACTGCGAACTGCTCCCTCGACAGGCGGCGATCGCGAACAAATGCGTGGTGTTGAAGTCGCTGGTTCACACGGGGACTTGTCATGACGACGGGCCACAGCAAATTTTCACGGGGCATCCGTTGCAGGGGCGGCGGCTGGCTCCCGATCACCCGGACTTGCTGACGATCGCCAACTACGTCCGCCGCGACGCGAAGCGGACGATCCCGAATTACGTCGGTGCAACACCGATTCCGTATCTCGGTCCAGCATATCTCGGCCCGGCGTATGGACCGTTCGCGGTGACGGGCGATCCGAATTCGCCGAAGTTCGAGGTGCCGAACATCGGATTGAAGGAGCAGGCTCAGGAGCGGCTCGGTGTGCGGATCGACTTGCGGCGGCGGATCGACAATTTCCGGCGCGACCTCGACAAGGTCGGCAACATGGCAGCGCTCGACACGTTCGAGTCACAAGCCTGGAACTTGCTGACGAGTCCCAATACCGCTCGCGCGTTCGACCTATCGAAAGAGTCCGACGCCTGCCGCGATCGCTACGGCCGCAATGCGTGGGGACAGCAATGCCTGTTGGCTCGGCGATTGGTTGAAGCGGGGGTCGAATTGATCGGCGTGACGCTGGCGGGAGAACTCTGTGGCCGAGTCAACAACTGGGACGATCACGCCGTCAATCATCACGTCTTCGAGGGGATGAAGTACCGTACGCCGTTCTTCGATCAAGCCGTCACCGCGTTGATCGAAGAGATTCACGAACGGAGCCTCGACCGCCGCACGCTGATCGTCATCGGCGGTGACTTCGGCCGCACTCCGAAGATCAACTACGCGGCCAGCACCGGCGGCGGAGTGGCCAGCGGTCCCGCCGGCACGATGCAGCCTGGCCGCGATCACTGGCCCAGCGCGATGTCGTTCGTCTTCAGCGGCGGCGGCATCACCCCCGGCCAAGTGATCGGCTCGACGGACATTCGCGGCGAACACGCTGTCGATCGCCGAGTCGGCGTCCAAGACTTCGTCGCCACGCTGTATCACCACTTGGGCATCGACGCCAACAACATCTCGCTCCAAGACTTCTCCGGCCGCCCGATCCCGATCCTCCAAAACGGCCGAGCTATCCCGGAGTTGATCGGCTCAATGGTATGACGAAGCGAACGAATTCAGCGAACTTCCTCATCCATGCCCCGGCTTTGCCATCCGTGCTTCTGCACTGAATGGAAAGTCTCGACGAAGTCGACACGCAAAGGAAACTGTGTCGGAGAGCGGCAGGGCGCTAGCCACCGGTATCCGCTGCCTCCCGATGATTTGGCGTGTTGATTCTTCCACACACACCGGCGGCTAGCGCCGTGCCGCTCAGTAGCTTACCCGTGATGCAGCTCCAAAAAGATTTCTTCCAGATTCAGATCCTCAACGCTCACCTCCGCCAACCATTCGCGAGCCAACCGCTCCGGCAAGTCCGCCTGAAAGCCGCGCAGGCTGAAGACCGCGGTCTTTCCGTTCGCCTCGCAATGCAGCAGTCCGGGCAACGTCCGCAGACTGTCTGGCAATCCGGTCGGCACACTCACTCGCAGCCGCTTCACCGTCTCTTTCAGTGACGACAGTTCGTCGTCGTAAACAATCCGCCCTTCTTTCAAGACGGCGACGCGATCAGCCACCCGCTCCAAGTCGGAGGTGATGTGCGTTGAGAACAGCACGGTGCCGGATCTTCATCCAGGGATAAAGACTGACTTCCTGCGGCACATACGCCAGCCGTTGTGACAACCTTGTTACCCCTGATGGCTCCGTTCGTGACTACCATCCGACCGATGTGATTCGCGAGCAGTGTGCTCGATGCAATCGGTCGTTCGAGGGTAGGGACAAGGAGTCGATCATGAGCCAAATGAAGACGTGGAAGCGGTGCTTTGTTGTGCTGAGCGTGCTTGGAATCGGCGGGGCGTTTGCCGGGAGCGAGATCGGTGCGTGGCAGTTGCCTGGTCTTCCTCAAGCGGCGAGACCTGCGAAGGTCCGTATCGTCAGAGGGTTCGTCAATGTTGAGCCGTCGCAAGCCGCACTCAAGATTGCTGCGGATCTGGAGCCGCTCGTCGTCGCGGCGCTGTCCGACGATGCGTCAAAATCGGACGCAGCGACTCGCGATCTTCGTCGACACGGTCGGAAAGCGTTGGAGTACGTCTTGTCTCGAACTGACCCGGCAAACTTGCCGCGCTGGAAGATGCTGGCGGATGCGGTCGCGGCGCAGCGCGATAGCCATTTTTCTGGGTTGTATTGGCACACCGATTTGGAAGCGGCTCAAGAGGTCGCGAAGCGCGAGAACAAACCGATCCTGTCGCTGCGGTTGCTGGGGAAGCTGACCGACGAGCTGAGCTGCGCGAACAGCCGCTTCTTCCGCACCACGCTGTACCCGCATCAGGCGGTGCGGACGATGTTGGCCGAGCGGTTCGTGTTGCATTGGCAGGCGGTGCGAGCGGTGCCGATCATCACGATTGATTTCGGCGACGGACGTTCGATCAAGCGGACGATTACCGGCAACAGTCTGCATCTGGTGCTGGACGCTCGCGGCCGGCCGGTCGATGTCCTGCCGGGGCTTTATGGAGCGGGGTTCTTCGCGCGAGTACTTCAGCAGTCGGAGACTCTTGCCAAACGGGCCGTGGATCTCGACGACGATCAATTCACCTACGAGCTGTCGCAGTTTCATCAGCAACAATTGAGTGATCAGGAGACACGTTGGTCGGAAGACTGGAAGCAGCTCGCGGCGGAGAGTGTTCCGAATATAGACGCCGAGTTCGATGATGCGACGTGGGTAAACCTCACCGAGCGATATCAACGAGAGGTGGCCCTTGATCGAGCGACATCAGTAGCGGTTCGTTCGAAGCGTCCCGCAGAAGTGGCCGCGCTGATCGCCGTGACGAAATCGGGAACTGAGATTGGGGCGATGGCGCTGATTCAGAACTTGATTCCGTTGATCGGCCTAGACAGCGTCAAGAATGAGTACCGCCTGCATCGGCAGATTCATCAATGGCTGGCGAACGACCCGATGACTGCTTCTGATGTCTTAGTGACGCGGATTTACGACGAGTTGTTCCTCAGCCCGCTGAACGATCCGTGGTATGGTTTGTCGAAGCCCGACGTGTATTCCGCTGTCGAAAACGATGGATGCCAGAATGTCATCACCACGACCCAAAACATTGGTCATCGAAGATGATGCCGCGATCCGTCGCGGAGTCGTCGACGCCTTGCGAGCCGCCGGTCATCTGCCGACCGAAGCGGCTCGCGGGGACGACGGTCTGCGATCCGCGCTCAACGGCGAGTTCGATCTCGTGCTGCTGGACCTCGTGCTCCCCGGCGGTTCGGGCTGGGACATCCTGCGGGCGATCCGAGCCGCTCGGCCCGACCTACCGGTCATCGTGCTGACTGCGTGCGGTGCCGAGGACGATCGTGTCTCCGGCTTGCAACTCGGAGCCGATGATTACGTCGTCAAGCCGTTCAGCCTGCGCGAACTGCTCGCGCGCGTGGCGACAGTGCTGCGTCGAGTCGCCGCCTCGCCTCAATCGGGACGCACGATTGCCTTCGCTGGCGGAGAAGTCGACACGACGTCGGGACGAGTAACCTTCGACGACGGTCGCTCTGCCGAGCTGTCCGAGAAAGAGATCGAGATCATCCGCTACCTCGCTCGCCGCGCGGGTCGAGCGGTCTCTCGCGACGAACTCCTGCTACGAGTCTGGGGCTTCGATCCCAAAGGCACTCAGACTCGAACCGTGGATATGCACATCACTCGACTGCGCGAGAAGCTCGGCGACGACCCGTCGAATCCCCGCGTACTGCGAACGATGTGGGGGCAAGGCTACTGCTTCCTCGCACCGGGGGGCGAAGCATGAGACGAACTTGGACAAGTAGGTTGGGACTCCGTCCCGACCGATTGCTCCGAATCCCGCTCGATTGGTCGGGACGGAGTCCCAACCTACGCACATGGCTGATCTTTGGCGTCTGCGTGCTGGCGGCGACGATCACGGTCGCGTGGCTTAGTCGTCAGACACTGCAAGCCGAACGCTCGGAACGGCACGCTCGGCAGCAAGCGGATCTGGAGAACCGCATCCGTGTCGCGCTGTGGCGGATGGATTCGATCGCCGTGCCGCTGGTGGCGATTGAAAGCACACGACCCACATTGGCCGATCCCAGCCAAGATGGCCCGGCACTCGCACCGCAGTTGTTAAAGGGTTATGCACAACGCTCGGCCGATGGTCGCTGGACGTTGCGTCGCAATGCGCTCGCGAAAACGGTTGAGCCACTCGCGGAGGATTCGGAGTTGCTTGCTCATGACGGCTGGTGGAATGCGCTGCCGGCTCCGGAAGCTCGATCGCTGGAGTTACGCGTGGCCGACGCTGGCAGCGTCGGTTCCGATGCCGGCAGCATCCTCGATCCGAATTCCAACTTGATTGTCTGGCCGAGCAACTTTGCAGCCATGACGAACAACACGTTCGCGGGCAACACGTCGCAACGTGTTGGCGATCGAAACACGCTCAACGCCAACCAATTCGAATCGCAATCTCGGAGCCAGTTGAAGCAGCAAGTCTTTGACGTGGCGAACCTCGGCCAACAAGCCGGGCTCCCGCAAGGCTTCGGATCGCAGGGCGTGCCGCAGTCCGCCAATCGCCCGCAGCGAACAACGCCGACACCGATTCCCAATGTGGAATATCGAGCATCAGGCGCGATGCTCCCCTTATGGGTCGGTGACGAGTTGCTGCTGGCTCGCCGCGTGAAGTCGGAACCGGACAAGAGCGAATCGATCGAAGCCTGCTGGCTCGACTGGCCGGCTTGGGACAAAGTCCTTCGCGAGCAGATCAACGACCTCTTGCCGGGCGCGACGCTTCAACTGGTGAAGGTCTCGAACTCCACCGACGGCGATCGCGAGTTGGTCGCGCTCCCCGTGCGGCTCGAACCCGGCACGTTGAGCGTAGCGGGATTCGACGACGATTCGTGGCCCGCCGCGCTGATCGTGGCGTGGGTGATGCTCGCGCTGACAGCGGCGGCGGTCGGCTGGCTGCTGTGGCAGACACTGAAACTCAGCGAGCGACGAGCGGCCTTCGTCTCCGCCGTGACTCACGAATTGCGAACGCCTCTGACGACATTCCGGCTCTACACCGAGATGCTGACCGACGGTCTCGTGCAAGATCGCGATCAACAACAGAGCTACTTCCGCACGCTGCATCGCGAAGCCAATCGTTTGATGCACATGGTCGAAAATGTGCTGGCCTACGCGCGGCTGGAGAAAGGCCGTCCGACCAATCGGACTGAAGAGTTATCGCTCGGCGATTTGCTGGATCGTTGCTCGCCCCGCTTGTCGCAGCGCGTGTCCGAATCGCCGTTGCGGCTGGAGCTGACTCTCTCCGAACAGGTTCGCGGCACGCGTCTGACCACGAATGCGCTGGCGGTCGAGCAGGTGCTGTTCAATCTGATCGACAATGCCTGCAAGTACGCCGCTGACGCGACCGACCCGCGGATCACCCTCGAAGCGGAAGCGACCGACACGGAAATCACGATCCGAGTCCGCGACTTCGGCCCCGGATTGTCGCCGAACGCTCGACGACAGCTCTTCGAGCCTTTCGGCAAATCGTCCGCTCAAGCGGCCGAGACCGCTCCGGGAATCGGCCTCGGCCTGAGCCTCGCTCGTCGCCTCGCCCGCGATCTCGGTGGCGACTTGCGGTGCGACCCACTTGATTCGGTAGGGCTTGTCTTCCGACTGACATTGCCTGCGTCCAGTGAGCCGCAAGGCGCTAGCCGCGGGTTGTCTTCATCGACCCGCGGCTAGCGCCTTGCGGCTCACGAATTCATTTTCAACACGAATTGCGGAGAGCCTGAGGTTCTTTGTCAGCCTGTCAGCGACGCTCAACGCGACTTCTCAGCCTTTCCCCCAACCTCCTCGAACGACGTCCAGGCGAAGCGGCGGCCTTTGAAGAAATGGACGGGGTTCAGTTCGTCGTCTCCCGTCGAAATGCCACCCGGTTTCTGGCTGTTGTCTTGGACTTCGACGCCGACGAAGAGCACTCCCGGAGTTCCCTCGCGTGTGATGAAGAGGAACGTCGCGGTCTCTTTCGGATCGAAGGACTCGGTCTTGCTGTCGTAGTGCAGGAGCAACCCGTCCGCGGGTGTCCCTTCGGCCTGAAGCGTTTCCAACGTGACGTCGGCAGACTGCATCTTCCAACGATCCTTGCCGAGTTCCCAAGCGCGCAGGCCGATCGGTCGCAGGGCGAAGTAGTGTTTCCCATCACTCGGCGAGACGTACTCGGTGCCGAACATGTCGTACCCTTCGCGAGCCGCCCAGGCGGTGATGTCATCGAGCTGCGCGTCGAGGTTCTTTCCGTTCCGCCACTTCTCCGGCACGCCGGCGAGTCGGCCTGTATCGAGGTCGATGAAGATCCGTTTCGCATTAGGGGCGAAAACCGATTCGAGCAACCAATTGCTGTGGCCACTTCCCGTCTTGAAGTGAGTGCTCAGATTCGGAGGCTTCACGGCTTCCACCACGAGGTCCGGCAGTTTCACTTGCGAGTACGCCGCGTCTTTGAGGTGCTCGGACCAATGCTGTTCCCACCAATCGGACCATTTCCTCGCTGACCGCCAGAAAAGGTCACGCTTCCTCCCTTGCTGCGAGTCATTGAAATGGAGTGATATGAACGTGAGTTGCTCCTCATCAAACTCTTGTTCGGTCATTTTTTGCAGTGCCGTGAAGATCTCACGGGCAGGCGAACTGAGTCCGTATTCATTCTCTTGATTCTCCTGCTTCACATCGTGTTGCTGCATGAACTTCACGATGTCCTGACCGGTGGATCGAAATCCGAAACCACCGTTATCTCGCCCAAGCGTCTTCGGAATGCTGCGGATCAACGCCGGGACGGCGCGCTTATCTCCGATGGCTCGCAGCACAAAACCGAGATTCCTGAGCATCATCGCGCTCTCGGTCGCATCCAGTTCTTCGATCAACACAGGAACCGCCGCCGGTCCCAGATTGACGATTTCAAGAAGCGTGCGGCACCACGGATCCTCACCGGCCCGTTGTCCTTCCAGGCGATCGAGCAGCTTGCCGATGGGAGTTGCACCGCGCTGACGCGTGGCGTGATCAGTGCCAGAAAGCGCGCTGCGTTGAACCGTCATCTTCAGCAAAACGTCCTTCTGATCGGAATCCGGTTTGTTGAATTCAACAGAGTCCGAAAGAAGATCGCCCAACATCGCCACAAGAAGAAATTCGACTTTACGATTCTTCTCGGACGCGACAACACGCAACTGGAACGCACCCTCTTGATCCGATTTCGTCTCCGCCACCGGAGCCGCTGGTTCACCATTCTCAAGTCGAATAAGATGCACCTCCGCGTTCGCGACGGGCTTTCGCTTGTTGTCGATGCACTTCCCGCGAATCACGACCTTGCGCATTGCGGCCGTCTCGTCGGTCTCTTTTGCTGCGGGCTTCGCATCACTGACTGGCTTTTGAGTTCGCCCCGGGTTGCGGCCTGATCGCCGTCATCCGCACCGTCACACGCCCGGTCTGGCATGGGAAGAGTTCGACGGTTTGGGCGGTTTTGAACCGACCCCCATTCTCGTCGGGTCGTTTTGCTGCCTCGAATTTGTCGTGGAGCACATAGAAGTCGTGACCGGTCGGATGCGGTGGGGGAACATTGGCGGGCAGATTTTTGATGGTCGCCGTGCCACGAGCATTCGTTTTGGCGCTGAAGCGTTTGTTTTCTGCTGGAAGTTTTGGAGCCTCGCCGGTCTGAAACTGCGTTTGCATTGCCTTCAGCGAATCGCTGCCGCTGCCCAGAGTATTCGAGCCACTGTGAAACCAACTTTGGCCCGGCCAGAAGGAAACTTCCGCATCAGCGATCGGCTGACCATTTTCATCCACCACAGTCACTTCGCAGTCCGCCGTAGTCTCCATAGGAACGACAGGCTCAATGCCAGGAGCCAACGTGCGGAAGAGTTGCGGATAGACAATTCCCATTGAACCGCCGTGGTAATTTGTCGCGAAGTCATGTTCTTTCGCGTAGGCGTTCACCTCATCAAGGGTCGGTGATCGGGACACCCACCCATCGCACAACGCGATCAATTGCAGATTCTCGTGGGCTGGCACGGACTCCAAAACGAATGTGCCATCTTCAGAGATCGCCGTTTCCATCTGCCAATTCCAGTTGTTCCACGCGTCCGAACCACTCCCGACAATCTGCGCGACAACGCGACCATTCGTCACTGGTCGCGGGACCATGTCGGGCAATCGACTCGCGACACGGATTCCAGGTCGCAACTTCGGATTCAACGAGATCGGCGCTTCGAGCGACTTCAAGTCGATCAGCTCGCTGAACCAGGCCGAGCCCTCTTTTGGAACGTGAACGAGCCGCAGCCAGCGCATCGCATTCTCGCTCGTCAAATCGACGCGGCGAATCGTCAGCACTCCCTCTTTCTGCGATTGTTCTCTCATCGCTAACCAATCGGCACGCGAGGCCGAATAGTGGCTCAAGATCGGAATCACATCGCGCACGAGTTCGTCATCGTTCTTTCGACGAGGAAGAACTTCGACCGTGGCCGCTTCCACCAGGACCACACGAGCGGGATCGCCAACCTTGACGTACTGCGACCAAACTGGATGTCGTGGATGATCGATCGACATGGCAATGCTCTGGATCGTCGGTAGTCCCTCTTTTCCAAAGAAGATTGCTTGAGTCTTGAATGACTCCTTGGCGATGACGACTCGTGCCATCCCTTCCGCATCGGTCACGGTCTCCGGACACCATTTGCTTTCGAGCATTGAACTGAACCACGAATGGACCACTCCCCAAGGCGTCACCTTGGCACCCGCGACCGGCTCGCCCTTGGTGTTCACGATTTGAAATCGAAACTCGAACTGATCCTCCGCCGTCGGCGGCTTGGCCTTTTTCACCTTCGGCGGCGTGTCGTCGGATCGGCTCGCTGCGGGCTTCTTATCGGAATCGTTCACGACATCCGCAGCAGCCGGCGGCGGCTTGGTTTCCGATTTCGCTTGCGGTTCATCGACCGCTCGCACACCGCCGACTACCAAGCACATCGCTCCGAGCAACGCCGCTGTCAGCACCACTGTCCGTCGTTTGGTCTGAGTCATCGTGTCCCTCCCTGGTTTGAGCAATCCGGTAATCCGTTCTTCCAACGTCCAACGCGATCCCAGCAGTCCGAGCGCCGGTACGAAGCGGCCTCGCGACGAGCAGCGTTCCGTCAGGTCGAGCAACGTCTGCGCGTAGCTCGTCGCGTCACCGTGCCGCAGCACGAAGTTGTCGCAGACCTCTTCACGCGACCGAGCGATCAACCGATTGAGCCACAGCACTCCCGGATGCCACCACCACAGGACCGCCGCCAATCGCTGAGCCACATTGACCCACGGATCGCGCCGCGCGACGTGAGCACACTCATGAATCAACACCTCACGCAGCCGAGTCGCTGCTCCCACCTGCAACAGCTCACGAGGCACCACAACCACCGGCCGCCAAAGCCCCAACACCATCGGCATCGGGATCACCTCCGACACGGCAATGCGCGGAAGACCCCGCAGGCTCAACGCGGCACTGACCTCGCCGGCCAAGCTCTCACACACTCCTGAATCCACTTCCTCACTGAGCGATAACGAACGAACAAGCGTCCGCAATCGCCAACGCTGCCACGCCCAATACGAGGCCGACAAAATCGTCCCCGTCATCCACACGACCCCGAGCAAACTCGGCCACGAAATCCGTCGATCACTCATCGAGGCCGCTGCGGAACTCGTGAACTCATCTGCCGCGATCACAACGGGCGACATTGGAACGTCGACCATAACCGGCGTCGGCTCCAAATCGGCCGACACATCAGCATCCGTCACGACCACGTCGCTCGGTGTGAAGACTGGTTGCCATTTGTCCGATGTCGCGCCAGGCGAGTCTGCTCGCGGCGACTCCGCAACGGATTCCGCCGATGAACTCCACCACCAAGCGGTCTGCGGCAGAACCAAAGTCATCAGCGGAGCGCTCAACACCAGGACGAGTCCAAGCAACCCGACCGCGTGCCGTCGCGCGGCGTTGCGGCGCGAGAACAACATCAGCAGCACCGCGACGAAGCTGACCGCCGTCACTTGTCCCGCGAAAACCAAACCGAATTGTTGAATGGCGTTCATGCTTACTTTCCTCGCGCCTTGGTGATGAGCTGCCGAATCCGCTCCGCCTCGCTCTTCGAGAGCGTGCCGCCGTTGAGCAACGTCAGCACCAGTCCTTCCGGCGAGCCATCAAAGACCGTCTCGATCAACCGCTGCACGCTCGACTGCTGCGACTCCTCGCGCGAGACCGTCGGCGAGTACAGAAAGCCGCCGTCCCCTTCGCTGTGCGTCAGCCAGCCCTTCTCTTCAAGCCGCACGATCTGCGTATGCACCGTGTTCCGCGAGATCCCGCGCCGCTCATTGAGCAGCTTCCAGACATCCGCCACCGAGCACTCTTCGCGCTCCCAGATGACGTTCATGATCTCCCACTGCGTCTCCGACAACGCCGGAAGTTCCCCTGCCTCTGACATGCTGACCTCCCTTGAACCGCAATGCCGATCCGCGCCTGGACGCGGTTGCCTACATCTGTCGGCAGAAATTACCTACATGCGTAGGCATACGTCAAGCGTCCCTGCGTGCTCCTGCTGCTCACGCTGTGAGCGTTATTGATTCATTCGTTTTCGCGTTCGACGACACTCAAGCGAGTGATGATCGATTGCGAAGAAATCGCGGACGCCGTGTAACGCTGCAGTATTGTGAGCGTGTAGTCTGGTAGGAAACGATGATGACGCTCACCCCAACAACCCGTGCAAGCTTGCTGCTGCGGTTGCGTGATCCCCGCGATCACGACGCCTGGGTGGAGTTTGTGTCGCTCTACGAGCCGGTGATTTACCGTGTCTTGCGGAGAACTGGGTTGCAGGATGCTGACGCCCTCGAAGTTCTGCAGGAGCTGTTTCTGGCGGTGAACAGGAACATTGGACGCTGGGAGCACGGAGCGGAACACGGGTCGTTTCGGGGATGGTTGCGGCGAGTGACTCGGAACCTGGTTGTCTCCTGGGTGCGGCGGCAGAAGCGGCAAGTGACAACCTCGTCCGTTGATCTCGATGCGTTGCTGGAATCGCCACCCGCCGTCGATGGCCCCGAAACGGATGAGTTTGATCGGGAAGTGCGGCGAGCGTTGTTTCACTTGGCGTCGGAACGGGTCCGGGCCGAATTGCGACCGCAGACGTGGCAGGCGTTTTGGGATGTCGCAGTTTCAGGAGCTTCCGTCGCGGAGGCCGCTGGCAAACTGGGGATGACAGCCGGAGCGGTGCGGGTCGCCAAGTGTCGCATCATCGCGCGGCTTCGCGAGGTCGTCGCGGAAATGGAGCAGGGAACATGAACGGCCTGTGTTCGAACGAACGGTTGGAACTCGCGCTGATGGGGAAGCTCGATGCCGACGAGGAATCGTTGTTGCATCTCCATCTGGACGAGTGCGAGTTGTGTGCGGCGGAAATGGAGCGGCTCGCCGGAGGCGAACAAGCGAGCCGTGAGATCGCGTCGATGCTTACGCCCGATGTTCTCGATGACGCTTTGCCGCTGCGCGAGGAGTGCTCGACGGCCGATTTCGTCGTCGAGCACCTCGAACCATCCGATGATCCGGCGGTGTTGGGGCGACTGGGTGGTTATGACGTGCTCGACGTCATCGGCCGCGGCGGCATGGGCGTTGTGCTCAAGGGGTTCGACCGCGAACTCAAACGATTTGTGGCGATCAAGGCTTTGGCTCCGCACCTCGCCCACAGCGCGTTGGCAAGGAAGCGGTTTGCCCGCGAGGCTCAAGCGGCAGCGGCGGTCGTCAACCTGCACGTTATTGCCATTCATCAGGTGCAGCCCAACGGGCTACTTCCGTTTCTGGTCATGCCGCTGCTGACCGGTGAATCGCTCGCGCAACGGCTGAAGGCACGAGGGAATTTGGAGCTAAAAGAAGTTCTCCGCATCGGGATGCAGGCGGCCGAAGGACTCGCGGCGGCTCACGGGCAGGGGCTGATCCATCGCGATGTCAAACCGGCAAACATCCTGCTCGAAAAAGGAGTGGAACGGGCAGTGCTGACCGACTTCGGTTTGGCACGGGCCGCAGATGATGTGTCGATGACACGCCAAGGAATCATCGCGGGGACTCCCGAATACATGTCGCCGGAGCAGGCTCGCGGTGAGGCGCTCGATGGCCGCTCGGACCTGTTCAGTCTGGGCTGCGTGCTGTACGAGATGGCGACCGGCGTGTCGCCGTTTCGCACCGATTCGACGATGGCCACGTTGCGACGGATCGTCGATGAGCAACCCGCGGCGATGGCGTCGCTCGTTCCCGAACTGCCGCCGTGGTTCAGTCACATCGTCGAGCAATTGCTGTCGAAAGATCCGGCTCAGCGCTTTGCGTCTGCCAGCGAAGTCAGCCAATTGCTGGAGCAATGCCTGTCGCATCTTCAGCAACCCACGTCGGTGTCTCTACCAGCGTCCCTGGTGCCTCACGCCGCTGGCCGTCGTTCGATGTCTAACCAACATCCCATCCGACAGGCATCTCGAACTCACAATTCTTTGGAGCACAACATGACCATTGAACAACCTCCTTCCGAGCGAACTTCATCACGCAGGAACGCATTGATGATCTGCGGCTGCCTGTTGGGCCTTGTCTCAGGAGTGGCGCTGGCAGCCGGCGGCAACATGTGCGAGTCGATTCTCTATGTGCTCACGTTCCGACCCACTGAAGGTGCTCCCCCGGAACATCCGCTGGCTGATCTCGGCACGCAGTTGGTGCGTCTGAGTTGGGCTCCGCTGGGAGTCGCCGCTGGCATGGTGCTGACGCTCGCGGGACTTCAGCAGGCGAAGCGCCGTTCCGGCAGATCGAAGTTCGTGAGTCTTTTTCTGCTGGTGACGGCGATCACTGCCGGCTTCGCTGCTTTCGAAATGAAGAACAGCGTGCGGCAAACTCTGACGGCGATGGTCGTAGCCTCGTACCCGCAAACTCACAACGCCGACGAAGAGGCACCGGAACGGCCCGTACCTGTGGCCACGCGAGGTTGGCTGCTGCTCGCGCTGGCTCAAGCGACGCTGACAGCAGCGGCGATTGCTCAAGTGATGTCGCACAGGCCGCCCTCACGTCAATCACCGAACCGATCGAACGAAGACCTCGCCGCGATGGTACTCGTCGGCCTGTTTGGAGTGATCGTCTCGTGGTCATGGTTCTCATACGGCCTGGCGATCGAACGCATTGGAGATCAAACAGCGATCAAAGCCGACGAACTCGTTGGGGCTTTCAATCATGTGCTGTCATCGACCGACTGGGGAGCCTTGGCACTGATGGCCTCAATGGCCGTGCTGGCCATCACCACCGTCATGAGCAGTTCGCGCCAACTGATAAGTTCCGAAAGCAGCAGTCCGACGTGATTCGCCATAGCGTTTGGACTGCGGCAGCCTGCTGCCGCTTTGCTTCTCAGCAGCCTGCTGCTGAGAGGTCAGGTTCATGGCAAACAAAACTCATCGCAAACAAAGCCCGTCCAACAGCAGGCTGTTGGACGGAAAGCGGCAGCAGGCTGCCGCAGTCCAAATCCAGACTGGCCACTTCGGGTGTAAGAATTCGGAGACTTGTGGATGATTCTTCTTGGGAGAAGAAGATGCCTGAGTTTCCGGAAACCTGCCACAGCCTCATTGCTCGGGTCAAAGACCCGGCGGATGGGGCGGCGTGGGCGGAGTTTCTGGGGATTTATCAGCCCGTCGTCTTGCGAATGGCTCGACGGCGGGGCTTACAGGACGCTGCTGCTCAGGACGTGATGCAGCAGGTGTTTCTGTCGATCTCCAAGTCGATCGAGGGCTGGGTTCCTGGTGACTTGCAGCCGCCGTTTCGAGCTTGGTTGACGACGGTTGCTCGCAACGCGATCACCAAGGCATTAGTTCGGCGACCTCGCGACGCGGCGACCGGTTCGACCTCGATCGTGGAACTGCTGGAGGCTCAGCCCGATCCGCAGGCAACCACCGCCGAGATTCTGGAAGAGGCTCGGAAGGAACTCATCCGCTGGGCCGCCGAGCAGATTCGTTCCGAGTTCAGCGAAGCAACTTGGAACGTCTTTTGGCAGACAGCGATCGAAGGCGTGCCGATCGCTGAAGTGGCGAAATCAACGGGACGATCCGCTGGGGCGGTGTATGTCGCGCGGTATCGAGTGATCGCCCGGTTGAAGGAAAAAGTTTTGGAGGTCTCGCAGCTTTGGGACTTGCAGGAGAACGAATCATGACCATGCAGAGTCCGCAAACGTGCTTGTCAGACGAGGTGCTGTGGCAGTTGTCGCACGACGAACTTTCTCCCGCAGCACTGAAGGACGTGGAAGACCATGTCAGCGATTGCGAACGCTGCCGACAGCTTCTGGAAGTCCCGCAGTCCGATTCACAGTGGCAGGATGAAATCGTCCCAATCCTCCGCGCTCCGTTGGTAGCAGGCACATTCCATGTGCCGTCCGCTTCCGGCCACGGCACATGGAATGTGCCTGCTAGTGCCGCAGATCGGAATTGATTTTCCATCAGAGAACGAGTTTGGCCAGTGTAGTTTTTGAGGGCCGAGGTTGCCGTCGGTGTGGTGGGCAGAATGGGGGCGGAGAACGAGGCGCGGTCGGTCGGCCGGTGTAGGTC
>SYJG01000303.1 GCA_005798445.1 Planctomyces sp. | reverse complement strand
GCAGCAGTGTCGATTTCCCGCAGCCCGAAGGACCGACCAGCGAGATCAGCTCTCCGCACCGCACGGCCAGATTCACATCGCGCACGCCGAGCTGTCCGGACGCGAACCGCATCTCAACCCGCGTCGCATTCACACTCATCTCGTGCGACAAAGCAGCCTCCACGAACTCACACCACACAACAAAACGTGGCTCGTGCGAGCCAAACTATCCTCCGGCTGCCGCCGCCTGCTGATCGGCTGAGGTTTGAGCTTGCAACAGAAACGACCCGCTCGAACTGGACTCGGCCGTCACCAGACATGGGACTCCGGTGCCCAGGCCCTTCAACGGATTGTTCCAGAGTTGCTCGCCGTTCAAAGCGTCGAGGCAATAAGTGTAGCCCGCGCTGCTCGCGTAGATGCGATCACCCTGTACCAACAGCGCGACCATCTGTCCGCTCGGCTTCGGGCATTTCCATTCCCAAACGAGTTCCCCGCTACGTTTTTCCATTGCGACGACTCGGCCGTTGAAGCCGACAAACAACAGGTCTTGCAGAGACATGTGAGGTTTCCTTGGAGTGCGGTGGCTCGACACCGAGCCCCATCAACTTGTGATCGACGTTGATTGCCAACAAGGCGTCCAACGATCAGCTCAATCAAATGGCGTCGATTGTTGAACTTCGAGAGTCGCGATTTCAACCAGATGGAGGGCTGCGTCGAACCGCAGCACTCCAGGATCACGCCGCCACATTCTGACGGCGGCTTCGCAGGACGCCAATCGCCAGCACGATCGCCGAGAGTGCGAAGACCAAGAAGCAGACTTCGCTCACCGGCGACGGCAGGAAGAACATGCCCAGCAGTCCGAGGGCACTCAGCCCACCCATCGCTTGTCGGCACGTCGAGCCATTCGATGAGCCGGCGATCAGCCGCAGCAGCCAGATCGCGACGGAAGCCCAAATCGCCGCCCACACCAAGCCGAGTCCCAACTTGTCCGACTCATTCGGCCGCACGGACAACGCCAGTCGTGGTGAACCGCTCGCGCGAGAGAATCGCAGGACGTTCCCTTCACGCTGAATCTCGATGGGCAGCGACAGGCCACCGGCTTGCGTCCAGCCAGAGAAAGAAACGTGCTCCAACTCAACTCGTTCAAGGGTTTCATCGGAGAGGGATTGCCGTGAGGCCTCGTCCAAAATGAGTGAGCCATTGACCCCAGAGTTGCTGTTCACGCCAACTCCGAATGAAAGTCGTGGCGTGCCGCTCGCTGGACTGCTGGCACGGCCACTGCCGCCCATGGCCTGTGGTGCGAAGAATCCACCGCCACCGCCACCGGCTCCTCCACCAAAGCCACCTTGTTGGCCACCAGAGGTCATGCCGTAACGGCTACGACCACGGGCACTGGTTTCTGACTGACTCTTCGCGGCCGTCTGCGTCTGTCTGATATCCATCAGTGATTGGAAATCAGCGTCAGGCTTTCTGTCGGTCGGGGAATTGGAAACACCCGACTTACGGCTTTGCGGTTGCTGATTCGCTGAGAGCTGAGACTGCAGTTGCGACATTTTCTCGCTGTCTACTGTCTTGTTGAGTTCGCCGAGTTGATCGACCGCTTGTTTGCGGCGTGAGGCTCGCTCGAATTCGCTGACTCCCTTGCCGGTCGCCGATTGGCGAGTCACGACTTTGCCTCCGAGGGGCTGCCCCGGTTTCGCCGTTTGTGCCGTCGGCTTCGACTCGGACTCGACATTGAGTTTGAACTTCAGCCCAAGGTCCGGGCCGGTGCTGTCCACATCCGCCCCCAAAATCGAGTCGCGGACGTTGCTGAGATTCAGTACGCCGTCGCCGTTCGTGTCTTCGCCGGGGTCGAGCACTCCATTGCCGTTGCGGTCCTCACCGTTGGAGATGATCGCCGAGTTGCCAAAAAACAGTGCGTCGTTGTTGTCCGTAATGACTTGGCGTTGGAAACCGCCCCCTTGCTGGCCCCCTTGGCCAAAGAAGAGTCTGCCGTTCGCGTTTTTCTGAGCTTGTCTCTGCGCGGCTTTGGCTTGAGCCGCCTGCTGCTGATCCTTCGCGACGTAAAAGTTCAGGCCGGAGTCTGTCGTGTCGAGGATGATACGACTTTCGAGATCGGCTTGTTTCGCATCGAACTCTTGCAGCGATTCCGCCAGCTTGCGGCCTTCTTCCGACTGCGGCGCGGCACCGGGGCCGATACCGGATCGTGCGTCGTAGTTGTGCAGCGTCGGTCCAATCTGCTTGAGGTTTTTCCACGCCTGCATCTTCTGCGAACTGGGATTGTTGCCCTCGATGACGCGCATCAACTCGTTCGCCTCTTGCAGCCAGGTTGAGCGATACGCGACGTCGGCTGTGTCCGCGGCTTGCGGAGTCAGATTGTGCCGCGACGGATCGTTGATCGGTTTAGCAGACCACTCGCGCGGGACATGCACGGACCACAGCGTGCGCGCGACGGGGATGCCGAACTCCTTGTCGTCGGACAGCGACACAACGCTCGGCGTCGGCAGCTCGATGTTGTCGGACCAGACCTTCAATCCGCGTGGCAACGAGCCCGTCGTCAGACGACCGCTGAGCACCAGCTTCACCTGGAACGACAAATCCGCCTCGCTGGTCTTCGGCAGCGCGATGAGCTGATACACACGCGCTCGGCGCGGGTCTCCCGACCCCGCCGCTGGGCTGGACCGAAGGTCTCCCTTCCCGGATGCGTCATCGGAATCCGAACCGTCGGGAGACCTGTGGTTGGACGAAGCGGCGGGGTCGGGAGACCCACGCCGAGCGCTGTCGCGATTCAATTCCACCAACCGCGACGGCTGATCGGCCACGAAGACCGACAGCGCCTGCGACTTCGGCGGCAGTTGCAGCGCGAGGAATTGCCGCGAGCGATTCTTGATCGTGTAGACGCACTGCATCCGCCACGTTCCGTCCGCCGCGAGCACCGTCGTCAGGTCCGCCAGATTCACCGACGCCGCAGCTCCGGCCTGAGCCGCGAACGACTTCAGCGACCATTTCGGAGCAGCGACTTCGGCATTTTGGCCTCCGACTTCTGCCACCTGACCTCTGACCCTCAGCACGGCCGTCGCCTGATCGACGAGAAACTGATCGACGACGATTGGCAACTCGTCGCGCTGCACCGGCTCACCCACCGCGCCGATCGGCGCGAGCTGATTGAGGCTGAGGTTGATGACCACGACGTACTGCCGCTGCGTGTCGAGCGGCGAGAACGGAGACGCTTCTTGCCCGTCGGCCGGCGCGACGGCGGCGGCATCTCCTTCGGCCGCGACATGCCGTTCGAACGTGATCGTCGGAGCGGTGACTTCGCGTTTCTCGGCGGGCGGCGGCAGCGTGGCCGTCGCCAACAAGAAATAGCGTGAGCCGACCGGGTCTTGCAGCGTGATTGTCCACCGCGTCCGACCGCTCCCTTCGCCGGCTGAAGCAAACGAGGTCTGCCGAATGCCGGCCCCTTGGAAATCCAATTTCCCGGCCAGCCAATCGGGAGTCGTGAACGTGAACGTGTCGGACGCCGCTTCAGAGATTTTCCACTGCAATGCCAGCGAGTAATCGACCGCTGTGTCCGAGACCGTCACCAGCGAGACCGCATCGGCCGACAGCTTCGGCACCGCGCGAGCCAGATCGAATCCGAGCACTTCCGGCATCACCACGTTCGACGTGAACACGAACTTCGCCGGCCGGCTGAGCTTGTTGCGCAGTTCCTCGCTGCAATGCTCCGGGTCGGACGTCTTCCAGGTGTTCGAGCTACTGACCGTGGCCTGATACGCCGGATCGAACCAGACCGCCGCTTGCGTCACGAGCTTGCTGAGTTCCAGCGGAGTCGGCGCGCTGATCTCGGCAATCGCGTCTTCCGGTTCCTTGGCGACGTTGCCTTGCAGGACAACTTCGACCGCTCCGATGCGCGGCTCGGTGAATTCGACCGTCAGCACGTTCGTCGCCGGATCAATGTGCCAGTCTTGCAGAGCCGTCGCATCGACATCGACCGGCAGCCACATCGGCGGCAACTGCACGCTGACGCTCGACCGCAACGCTCCCGCCAATTCCCATCGCAGACGAGACGACATCCGCACCTTGCGACGCTCGACAATCAGCGCGTGTTCCGCCAAGCCGGTCGATTCCGGTGCTCGGCGTTGTGCCGAGAAGCTGACCTCAAACGGTCTCGTCGTGTACCGGAACGCCGACTGTAGGTCAGCCTTTCTAGGCTGACCCGGTTGTGGGATCGACGTCGGTGAAGCGTTCGGGTCAGCCTGGAAAGGCTGACCTACAGGGAACGCTGCCGCATTGATCTGCGTCAGTCCCTTCGTCGCGATGTTCTTCAACGAGAACTGCGGAGCGGCGAAGAGTCCCACCACACCGAAGTCACGCGACACCTGCAACGGAGCGAACACCGGCATTTGAATCGACACCGCTTCGTCGGCCACGCGAGTCTCCAAGAACAGCTCAAAGGCCAGCGACGTCTGATCGCCGACCGCTCGGCGCAGAAAGACACGCAGCACGCGGCCATCGACATTCTCGCCGAGTTCCCAGCCACCGACGTCCGGTCCGCTGATCGAGCGGACTTTCAATTCCTTCGGCAGCGAGAACGACAGATCGTTGATCGCCCCACGCGGGACTTTGAATGACCAGCCGGACGCGATGCGGATTCCAGCATCCTCGACCTCGACCGCTGTCGCCGAATCGGATTGCACGATGGCATCGACCGCCCCCGCCGCCTGCTTCGGTTGCCACGCGAGGCGTACATCGCCACCCGCGCTGATCGGCACTTCGAAATGCCCCAACTCCTCCAAGCGAGCGGGGGGCGTTAGCCCCCCGGTGGCTGCGGAGTCGCTCGACTTCCCATCAACCGGGGGGCTAACGCCCCCCGCTCGCCGTGGTGGTCGGGCGCGAAACGAATTGCTCGCCCCGTTGACACGAAACGTCACATCCTCCTCTGGCGGGACGAACAGCAACTTGCCGCTCGACAGCGGATCGACGCCGAGCACCAATTGCCCGGCCGGGCCTTGCTGATTCACCGACACCTCGGCCGTCAGGTCGAGCACATGCAGTCCCGGCTTGTCGATCACGACATGCAATCTCGCTCGGCGCGGGTCTCCCGACCCCGCCGTTCCAATCTCGTCCCGCACAACCAACGCGGCCGGAGCCTCATCCAACTTCGC
Organism: Planctomyces sp.; assembly: GCA_005798445.1. Classification (GTDB taxonomy): domain Bacteria; phylum Planctomycetota; class Planctomycetia; order Planctomycetales; family Planctomycetaceae; genus SXKJ01. The sequence continues at coordinate 19,940 of SYJG01000303.1, read as the reverse complement.
TTCGCTGAGCGACGCCAACCGCAGCGGGATCGGCAGCAGGATTTGTTGTTTCCGGAAACTGAACAGCGTGATGCGTGCCGTGACCTTCGCCGTCGCGTCGGCTCCGTCCACGTTCTTGTTCGGAGCCACCACAACCAACGCCTCGGCCACGAGGCCTTCGAGCGGGGCAGGGGGAGCGACTCGTGATTCGGGATGCGCCGCGTTCCAAAGTTCCACGAACTTCGCGTGCGGCAGATACACCCGCTCGGCCGCGAGTGGATCTTTCGCATCGTCGAACGGAAAAATAATCGTCGGTCGCACGGGGATGTCGGGATTCGGATTATTGACCGGCGGCGCGACCGCTGGCCTTTGAACTTGCGGCGCTTGAGCGAACGCCGAGTTGGCCACAAGGAACGCGAAGAGACACAAAGAGGAGAGCGTGGGCAACCAGCGCATTCCAACCCCAACGGGGTTGCGTCTCACAGCCCAGGGTTGCACGCGCCAGCGTGCTACCCTGGGACCGCCATCGCCTCCACCGCATGAACCCTGTAAGGGTTCCGTCATCATTCGCCGATGAATGACGCAACCCCGTTGGGGTAGTTCCGTCGCGGGCGATACAACCCAGGGTAGTCCGCTGCGCGGATAACCCTGGGCTATGTGACGGAACCCCTTCGGGGTAGTCGCATTCGTTGTCATATCGTCGTCCATTTCCAACTACCCCACCGTCCGTCGCGTCAGCGATCGCATCCAGAACGATTTCGTTTTCATTCGCGGCCATGCGCTGGCGAGCGACTCGCCCGCCGCGCGGAGCGTCCACAACGCAATCGCAGCGACGGTGCCGAAGAAGATTCCGTCGAGCGTGTTCTGCCACGCCAGCGGCGCGATCGCGGCCAGAGCCAACGGCAACGTCAGCCCCAACGCGGCCCAACGCGCTTTGAGCGTCCGCCGATTCGGAGGCAGCAGCCACGCCAGGAACGCCAATGCCGAGATCCACACGACTCGTCCGGTCCAACCCGCCGCGCGATTCTCGTAAACCAGATCCAGCCCAATCCCGCTCGCGGCCGTCTCCGTGCCGAGATACCGAAACTTTTTCGTGGCCGCCCCATCCTGCGATTCCAACGCCATCGTCAGCGACAGCAAGCCACCGAGCTTCGACTGCAACCGCGATTCGGATTCACCGACAGCGACACGCTCTTGGAGATGGATCTCCCCATCAGCTTCCGCAAGTTGAGCGACGCCACGGCGACGTCTGAGTTCGTTCCAGTCTTTGCCGAATTGGACGGAAGCGCGGTCATCGAAAGGAATGGCGGAGTGTTCGACGGAGTCGAGTGCGCTAATGAAGCCGCGTTCCTTTGATCCTTTACTCTTCTCGTTCGCGTCAATGCGACGCGCCAGCACGGATTTGAGAAACATCGCCTCGGCGACGGGATCCGTTGGACTCAGCTCCTTCGCTTGTTTCGCAAGGACTTCGGCTTCCGCATATCGCCTTTGATTCATGAGCGCATTGAAGTTCGCCACGAGTCCAGCAAACTCTCGCTCCTTTGCAGGCGACTTCGCCTCACCGTTCTTCGAGTCGGGTTGCCCATCGCGGAATCCATGAGGGTCCGTGGCCTTCGAGGCGAAGCCTTTTTTCGCGAACTTGTTGTCCGCTTTTGTCCGCTCCGCTTCCTCGACCATTCTTGCGTTGAGTTGCGCTCGCGCCTCAGCAAGCGGGGCGTCCTCAGATTGGGGAGCATTCGGTTCAGCGGCCATTCCTGCCAATTGAGGGGTCGCCATCGGTGGGCTCGTCACTCCATCCAGAGATTCCTCGATAACGGCCTTTCCGACGTTGCCGGTCGGCGCGCCGGCATCGAACCAAACAGTGGTTCCACCACTCACGTCGCTGGTTGCCAGCCCCCATTGTTTCAAGTCGTTTTTCAACTGCGACCGTCGCGAGGCTTCGCGTGCCTGCTGGGTCGCTGGCAACAAGAACAGCGAAAGGACGAAGAGCGCCGAAAGTGGCAGGACCACACCACGAACGATTCCCCAGCGGTAACGTGACGCGATGATGGCGACGATCACCACGACGAGTGCGAACGCGAAAAGCATCCGCTGCAAATTCATCCTACTCGGCAGCGACAGTGACTTCGGCAGGTTGCTCAGCCAATCGCTGCGGTCGAGCGGAGTGGCGGGGTCGGGAACAAAAACGCCTTGGCTGTCGGTCAGCAGCAGGTCGGGCGGGTAACGCAATTCCCATTGTTGGTCGAGCACCTGCATCGGCTGCGACACGCCAGCTCCGTTGAGCACCGTCAACTCCGGCGGCGGCTGACGCAACTCCCCCGTGCCGCGCAGCGCCGGCACGTTCGTCCGATAGAACAACTGCAACGACCGCTCAGCGGCCGGATTGTCGCTCGCCCGCAACGGGATGAGGAACGCACCGTCGGCTCGGCGAACTTCGACAGGCTGGCCATCAACGAGAGCGGCCCAGAGATCGGCGGAGAGTGCCTTCCCCGGCCCCCTCTCCCCTTGGGAGTGGGTTGGGGTGAGGGCCCCGGATGTCGATTGACCATCGTTTGCTGAGTCGCCTGTCTTCATGGGATTTGTGGAGTGCTCGGTTCCCTCACCCGGCCTTCGGCCACCCTCTCCCAAGGGGAGAGGGGACTTGGCAGAGTCGAACTTGATTCGCAGACTCTGCACTCCGACCGCCGTGAACGCGAACGTCGCTTGATGCTGGAACTCGCCGGCTGGGCTGAGCACACTGTGGATCGAGGCGACTCGGCAGATCGCGGTCGGCACCGGAAGACGGTCGAAGCGTTCGTCGGCGATGGTGATGTTCGGAGCGCCAGCGAAGTAGCGATACGCGGCGACGATCCGTTGGCTCGGTGAGTAGGCCAGCGGAGCGGGGATGTCGATCGGGTCGACTTCGGGAAGATTCGCTTTGTTGCCGTCGATGGCTGTGATCGTGAGGCGTTGATCCCCCTCAGCTTCGATGGAAATGAAACCGTTTTGGCGGTCGGCTTGCATGATGCGCAGGTGCGGAATGCTCAAGGCGAACGGAGGGCGTAAGCCCTCTGGTGCGTTGGTCGCAGGCTGGGGCGTCGCGGGGTTGTCGGGAGTCTGAGGCTCGCTGGATGCACCAGAGGGCTGACGCCCCCCGTTCGCCTGTGCGCGTGCGGCGACACTCGTCACCACGAGCGTCGCTGTTCCGACCAAATGCCGATCGAGACGCAGCGTCCAAATCAGTTCGCCGTTCTCGCCGGTGCGAGAGGTCTGTTCGACGATGCGAGCGGCAGAATCTGAAATCCGAAATCTCAAATCTTTGCCGGCGGATTCCGCCAGCGCGACTTCGAGCACTCGCAAGCCGCCGCCGGTGATCGTCAACTCGGACTCGAAGTGCGCGTGTAGCGTTTGCTTGTCGAGCCGCGCGAACGTCAGCGTGCGTGCGGCGACTCGCGACGGTTTGCGTTCGATCTTCAACGTGCCGCCGAACCGCGTGTCCTGATACGCGAAGCCCAGCCGAGTTCCGGGGACCGGCACGTTTGTCGGGTCGAGTCCATTGATCTCGCCGGGGACGACATCGAGATCCGCATCGGCCTTGATGACGTATGTCCCTTCGGAGACCGACGACTGCGGCAGTCGCAGTTCCGGCAGAGCCACATCGACCGGCTTGTCCTCGACCGGCCAGCCGTCGGGGTCGCGGTGTGCTCGGACTTCGAGCTTCGCCTGCTGGCCCGGTCGCAACGGCTGCGGCAGCGGAATGCGAATGTGATTGATTCCCGGCTCGTCTTCTTTCGTGCGGACCTGCCACGGCAGCGGCTGACCGTTGACCGAGACCGCCGTCAGCAACCACTCGGCCGGTAACGAAACTTCCAATTCAAACAGCGGAGCGAACGAGGTCTCCATCGTCGCAGCGGTGATCAGGTCGAGGCCGCTCGCGGTCAGATCGAAGATCGACGAGATACTCGCCTGCACGTCCTGCTCTTTCGGCTGCGCGACGAAGCCCAGCGAGAAATCTTCTTTCCAGACATCAAACAGCAACGCGACTTGTCCGGCGTCGGTCGCTCCCTCCGTGCCGATGGATTTCAGGTCGGCATCGCTGACCGTCGCTGTCCGCACGCCAACCGACTCGACCGTTCGCAACCGCACGGCCGGAGCGTGTTGCACGAGTGCTCGGCCGATGTGCGAGGTCACCTGATTGATCTTCAGCGTGGGCACACGCCACGACTCGCCCGCCGGAACCGCCATCACGCCGCGAAAGTCGATCCGCCGCGAACCGTCAAATGGCTGCCGATAATTCAATGTGATCCGCGTCGAGTTCGCATCGTTCGGATCGTCCGACAACTCCCACGCTTCGAGTCCTTTGGAATCGACATCGGTGATCTCCAACGTCTTCGGCACGACGCAGACCAACCGATCGAGCGGCGTGCCATGCACCTGCAACGCCGTGACCGCGTGCCAAGTGATCTCGCCCGGAGCGACGCGCAAACCGAAGCCGGTCGTCGCGAACAGCAACGAATCGGTCGCTCGTTCTCGCTGCCGATCCGTGAGCTGAATCGCGACCGCATTCCGTTTGCCGCCGACCACCAGTTCGTAATTCGCCGGCTGATCGTTTGCGGCCGGACGCTCAACGCTCAGCCCATCGAGTTGCAGATGCTTGCCCGCCGGCACCGCGATCTTGAGCGTCCCCGCGATCCCCGGCAGCACACCGATGGACGTGACCTTGTCCGCTCCAACCGCCGACAACGGCGACGAAAGTTCCAGCGCCAACGTGTGCTCGCCGCGTGTGTCACTGAGCAAGAACAATATCTGCTGGTTGCGACCGAGCTTCGCCGGTTGCCCATTGAGCTTTGCACTCTCGACCGCCATCGCACCCAGCGGCAACGGCAACGCCTGCCACGAATCGGAGAGCTGAGTGATCTTGATGGTGGCCTCGACGACCAGTTGCTCCCCCTCAAACTTGGCCGAGTACGTCGCCCCCGAAATCACCGCTCCGACCGGAGCCGTCGTCTTTGTCGGCTTGTTCTTTTGAGCGTCGCGGTACAGCTTGAGGAATTCATCGCGAGGCAACAGCACGCCGCGCTGGTCCTTGGCAATGATCAGGTCAAGGTCTTCGACAGGGACGAAGACGCGGCGGGCTTCGAGATCGTCCTGAGCCACGCAGAAGGCAAGTGGCAGTAGGCAGAAGGCGGCCAGAGACAAGAGCCTCAGCGAACATCCGCGTAATCTGCGTTTCGAAACGACACGAAATCGAAACGCAGATTGCGCGGATTTCGCAGAGAGAGAATTGCGGTTGCCGGTCATCGAAGGCTTCCGTTGGTAGTTCCGCCTTCAGGCGGTGTTTTGCGATTTGATTTTCAGCCGTGTTGTGAACTTGGTTCCGTTCGAGGCAAGGGCTACGAACCGGACTCTGGTGGCGGGCTGACGGTGGCTGGGAACGGTTGCGACCAGTCGAGGCGGTTGCCGCTGGAGCGTCGGGCCGTTCCGAACAGCGACTGCACGATCCACAATGCGAACATCAACACGATGCCCCAGCGAGCGGCGGAGACTCCGTGCAGAACCGTGTCGGCGTCGTTCAGTCCGGCGCAGACGGCGATCAGCACTCCGGCCAGAACCCAGCCGAGTCGGTTGCGCCATGTCGTCGGAATCAGCACGACACCGAGCACAAACAGCGACACCGTGGCGACGATCGCGGCGAAGCTGACTTTCCACCACGTCACAACGAGCTGCTCGGCACCGCCGAGATTGTGGAACGAGTACGCCTGCCCCTGCGTCGCGAAGTCCGCCACTCCGACCGACGACGTGCCGATCCATTGATCGAGTTCGGCTTGGTGGACCGTCGAGGTGACGTGTCCGTTGATCGCTCGTTCGAGCGTCAGATGCTGCTCGCGAACGAACTGGTCCGGCGTGCCGACCAGCGAAAACTTTTCCGGCACCCACACGACTGTTCGCAGTTGTTGCACCGCAACCGCCGATCCCTTCGGTCCGCCAATGCGCGGATGCGACACATGCAGCTTGCCGCGCCAACCGCCGAACGGAGGCGGATTGATCGGCCACAGGAATTGCAGCGTGATCGAGAACGGCTCGTCCGACTTCCCGCTGCGTGCGACGCTCACGAAATAACTGTCGAACGGATCGTCCGAACCTTTGCCCGCCTTTTCCGGCGAGACGGATTTGTTATCGACCAGCACTCCGAGGATCTCCGCTCCCTTCGGCAAGTCGATGCGGAGCCGTTGCCGCTCACTGGTCTTGATCTTGAAGCGGCAGCGATAGGACGCCTTGTCGTCTTCATCGACAACCACCTCGACCAACCCGCGCGAGACAACCGTCTCGACCACTTCCTGAATCTCGTGCTTCGCGGCCGACACCTTCAGCGACACTGGCTGCGAGTAGTACCGATATGCCAGCGAGCCATCCTGCGACAGCAACGACAACTCGCGCGGGTCGATCGCTTCGAGAACATCGCCGGCCACGTCGGCCGAGACCGTCAAGGCTTTGTCTTTCTGGACCGTGATCTCGCCGTACACGTCGGACAGATCAACTTTGCCCGCCTTGGATTCACCGTCGCCCGGCAGTCCCACCGCGCGAACCGGCTTGAGTTCCTGTTGCCACGAAAGCGTTGAGCCGGCCTTCTTCTCCACACCTTCGGCCGGCTTCAAATCGTAGGTGATCTCGAACGGCACATCGCCGACCGCCTCGCGTTGCAGGATGATCGTCCATGTGACCCAGCCATCGACCGCCTTCTCGGCCTTCTTCTTTTCTTTGATCGCCGGAACGGTTGCTCCCTGAGCCGTTCGAATTTGCACGACGTCCGCCAGCGCTTCGGGGACCGCGATTTGAAACGTGTCGAGCCCCGCGAATTGGACGTGATACGTCACCGTTGTGCGAACGTCCGCCGTTTCCGGTTTCGCATTGAGCAGCGTCGCGACTGAAGCCGTCAACCGAGTGGGCCGTCGAGTCGTCTTCACCGGAATCTCAACCGGCCGCCGAGTGAACGACCACGCCGAAGCGAGTGTCCCTCCCGCGACGAACGGCGGATTCGGATCGGCATTCCGTTCCGGCTGCACCCCCTTGATCGCCTTCTCATCGGTGAGCACTTCGATGGCCGGTGCCGCGAAGATCGTGACTTGTCCGGTCTCACGTTCGACGTACAACGGATCGAGCAACGGCAGCGTCAGGTTCTGCTCCTTCTCCATCGCGTCCAGGACCAGATGCCCGATCACGTTGAACTGGATCGCCCCTTCGCGCTTCATGTCGAGCACCACGCGCAGCACAATCGCTCCATCCTTTTCCTCGGCGGCGTGATCTTTGACAAATGGTCCGGTGACACTGTCGATCTGCAGACCGTCCGGCACGGTCAGTAGGAGTTCAAACAAGCCGGCACGCTCGATGGTGTAGCTCAATTGAGTCAGCGACCGCAGTTCATCGTCGAGGAATTGGAACCGCGCGACATGATTCACGAGCACACGCGGTTCGACCGCTTTCGCGGTCAGCTTGAGTTCCACCTTCGGCGAATAAAACTTGTAGGCCAATGACCCCGGCCGGCGAATCGCCTCCGCGACTTCGGCCTCTTCGATGCGTGTCAGGCCGGTGAGCTTCTCGATATTCAGCAGCAAGTCGGCTCCCTTGGTGACGACCAACTGGCCGCTTTCTCGCACGACGTCCAACGCATGAATGCCGGCCGCCGGAGCGTTCTCGTTCAGGCCGACGACGTCGAACACCTCGGTCGGAGCAGGCCGCTCGGTGTGGACTTCGAGCGTCAGAGCCTTCTTCGCGCCGCTGAGCAAATCGATCGTGACGACTTGCCGAGTCGCTTCATCGGCGGCCTTCCAGCCTTTGACGTTCGCATCGTTCGACGACACGCCGAGAATGCGGTCCCCCTTCGGCACGGCGACTCGCAGTTGAGTCAGCTCGCCGCGGAGCACGTCGTACCGCAAGAACGCATCCGTGTGGATCAGGCCATCGGCCACCGAGACCTGGGTGTGGTTCGTGACGCTCGCGAGCAAATCCATCTCCGGCTTGATGCTCGCCTTCGGATGCCACAACACGCCGATGCGGCTCGCCGCGCCGAGGTTGCCGGCGATCTTGGTCTCTTTGCCCTTGGCGGCTTCAACCGGCTGTCGCACGAGCAGCGGAGTGACCTCAACTGCTTGATCGGCCTCCGGGATCACCAATTCAAACTTCGTGACACCGACGGCTGGGACTTCGAGATCAAAACTCTTGCCGTCCGGCGATGACCGAACTCGCGCGGCGAGTTGAATCTTCACTTTGTGCTCGCCCGGTGTCGGGAACAGCAGCGAGTAAACTCCGTCACCGGTCGCTCGCAGCAAGACTTTCTCTTTGGCATCGGCCCCGCCCTCGCTGGTCACTTCGCCGACCGCCGCGTCGCCGAACTTCAGCGGCAACTCGGACCACGCCTTGCCGAGCACTCGCACTGAATACTCCGCCTCGATTCTTGCGACATCCTGATCGACCTTCCCGCGATAGCTGGCGGCAGAAATCACGGCGGCAACTGGCGGCTGGCCGGGCTGTTCTCCGGACTTGTTCCAGAGCTTGAGGTACTCGGCGTACGACATGAATACGGTTGCCTTCTGCTTCTCGAAGACCGTGCTCAATTGCTTGTACGGCACATAAATGAGCTGCTCCCAAGTGACCTGCGGTTCGTCCTTTGGCTTCACAGGTTCGGCCGCCTCTTGGGCGAACGCCTGCGAAGTTGGAGGTACGCTCGGATTCCCCGGCAAGAATGAGGTCACTGCTGACCAGCCAAGTAGCAAAAACAGAATTGTTCGGGTCTTGGTGCCTCGGAGAATGGAGGCAGAGAAAAAGCGTGAGTTCCGAACGCTCATGAGCGGAAGTCCTTGAGGCAACAACGAATTCAAAACCAATCGATTTCGGAGTTTAGGCAAACCGGACAAGCCTTGCCAATTGGCAAGTCCGGGAAGACTGGGGATTCTCGTGGCTGCGCGATCTACAGCTTCAGAAGTCCGTTCGACGCGCGTCGTGACCTTTCGGATTCCGAAAACTTGGCAGAATCTTTCAAAGAAGTAGACGTGGCACGCGACTTCGGCCTTAGTTCTCGGCGTCGCAATTCCCCTTGAGCCCCACGGATCGCGACGTGATCACACGACAAACAGGGTGGTCTGGTCCGTCACCGAGACCGCTCCTAGAATCCGCCCCCTTCCGCGACGGCCGAGTTGCCCGCGTGACGAATTTCCTCCCGACCGAACGATCTGACTGGTAGCGATTTCGCATGGCTGACCCGCGCATCAACCTGAAGAACCCCATTGTGGCGGCCTTGTTGGCGTTCCTGATTCCGGGAGCCGGCCATTGGTATCAAGGGCGTTGCTTCAAGGCGGTGATCTATTCGGTCTGCGTCTTGGGGACGTTCTGCTGGGGCCAAGCGATGGCGGAATGGAAAGGGGTCTATTTCCGCTGGCAGGATTTCGAAGGCCGCGACCGCTTCCGGACGCGCGACCGCACGATTGGATATCTGTCCCAAGTGCTGGTCGGTTTGCCGTCGCTTCCCGCGTTGGTTCAGTGGCGTAGGTATTCCAGCAGCGATGCGGATGGACGCGACTTTTCACAGTTGGAGACTCCCATCGACGCAACGTTTGAGGGCTATGCCAAGCACGAAGCTCCCAACGATTCCTGGGAGGGCCGGATTTCCGGCCACCTGCAACTGTCGGTGGATGACACCGGGCCGCGCGGTTTTGGGCCGGAAGTTCGCGGTCACTTTCGAGGGATCGCAAGAATCGAGACACCGGGTGCCGCGGCGGCGGACGTCGAAAAAGAATTCGACCTCGCGGGGCCGATCACGATTGCTCCGCAGGTGCTCGGCAATGGCAACGTGACCATCACGATTGATGGCCAGAGCCGAGCGAAAGACTACTCCAGTTCGCGCCGCTACGTTCGCAGTCGCATCGTCGCCGAGCGTGGCGAGTTCGATGCGCCCGTGGGCGAGATCGAAGGGACAATCCCGCGAGCGTTCAAAGACTGGTACCAAGTGCCGCTCGAAGACGACGCCGTTCAGGAGATGAATCGGCGGCTTGGTCGGCGGTACGAAATCGCGTTGTTGTTCACCTGGGTCGCCGGGCTGTTGAACTTGCTGGCAATTTGGGATGCCTACGAAGGCCCGGCCTACGGCTACGGCGACGAGGTCGATCAACCAGAGGGGCAGCCTTCAGCCGCACCGCTGACGGCGATTCCAACTCCGGTCGCCGCGGCTACGTCGGCAACACCCGCAACAACTTCGTGACGATTGACGCTTGGTCGTGCGACTGCCCGTTACTCTCGTCTCTCAACTCTGGACTCATCATGCTGCTCGCCGCTCAAAACGTGTTGTGGTACCTGCTGCCGTTGGCGTTGGCGATCAGTCTGGTTTACAGCGCGAGCCGGTTTGAGTTACCGGAGCGGATCATCCACAGAGCTACACGGCTGTTTTTGCAAATCGTGCTGTTCATGGGGACGATCTTTGCAATCCTGTTCGTGCTGTCCGACGGGCTGTGACACGGTGACAAGTTGAGGGAGTGACACGGTGACGAAGCCACTTCATCTCCTCACCTTGTCACTCTCTACGAGACAGACCGATGTCCGAGCAACCAGACGCCGACGTGCGAGCGAGAGTCCGGTCACTGCCGACGACCGCTGGCGTGTACTTGATGAAGGACGCGCTCGGCCGGGTCATCTACGTCGGCAAAGCGGTCAATCTGCGCAGCCGCGTGTCGAGCTACTTCAACTCGAAGGCCGAGTTCGATCGCCGAATCCGTGACCTCGTGCCAGAAATTCGGGACGTCGATCACATCGGCTGCGACAGCGAGGTCGAGGCGTTGTTGCTCGAGGCGAGGCTCATCAAGGACATTCAGCCCCGATTCAATTCCGAGCTGAAAGACGACAAGACCTTCCCGTACTTGCAGATCACGACGCGGGAAGAGTTTCCTCGGATCGAGTTCACGCGCAAGCCCCGAACTCGTGGCGTGAAGTTGTACGGACCCTTCACGAGCGCGAAACGGCTGCGCGGTGCGATCAGTGTCTTGCAGCGCATCTTCCGGTTTAGGACCTGCTCGCTGGACATCGCCGAGGGAGAAGAACGCTGGCGCTGGTTCCGCCCCTGCCTGCTGGCGAGCATCAGCCAATGCTCCGCACCGTGCAATTTGCGGATCAGCAAAGAGGACTACCGCCGAGACATCCGCCGGCTCTGCATGGTTTTGGACGGCAAGAAAAGCAAACTGCTCCGAGAGTTGAAGGCCGAGATGCTGACCGCGTCGCAAGAACTGCGGTTCGAGCGGGCGGCTCGCATCCGCGACGAAATGACCGCGCTCGAAACGCTCAACCTGCGAGGCAATCTGAAGGACCACGAACAGCCGGAAGTTTTCCCGATCGATCCGAAGAAGGGGATGCGCGGGCTGATGAAGACGCTGAACCTCGACAAGCTGCCGCGACGGATCGAGGGGATCGACATCGCTCACCTGCAAGGAGGCGAGACGGTCGCGAGTCTCGTGTCGTTCCTCGACGGCCTGCCGTTCAAGCACGGCTACAAGCGGTTCAAGATCAAGTCGGTGGACGGCGTCGATGACTTCGGCTCGATCCGCGAAGTGGTCAGCCGCCGCTTCAGCCGGTTGCGCGAAGAGGGGGAATCGTTTCCCGACTTGCTGCTGATCGACGGCGGCAAAGGACAGCTCAGCGCGGCGCTCGATGCGTTTCGGATGCACGACATCACACCGCCGCCGATCCTATCGCTGGCCAAGCGGGACGAAGAAATCTTCCTTCCAGGCCAGTCCGAGCCGATTCGGCTGAGCAAGCACGCTTACGCCCTCAGGCTGTTGCAGTACGTCCGAGACGAGGCGCATCGCTTCGCTCAGCACTATCATCATCTGCTGCGTCGAAAGTCCTCGTTGGGTGAGTGAGCGTTTGCATGTCCGCTGAGAAAACCACCGGCCTCGTCATTCGCTTGGCGGACTTCAGCGAGTCCAGCCGAGTGGTCACGTTGTTCACGCGGGACTTCGGCAAAATCTCGTGCATCGCGAAGGGAGCCAAGCGGCTCAAGGGACCGTTTGAAACCGCTCTTGATCTACTTGCGGAATCCGACCTAGTGTTCCTGCGGAAATCTTCGGGAGGTCTGGACATTCTCACCGAATGTCAGTTGAGGACTCGGTTCCGGCCGCCGACGGGCAATCTGAATTGCTTGTACGGCGGGTACTACATCGCCGAGTTGTTGACGGGACTGACCGAGGAATACGACCCACATCCTGTTCTGTACGACGAGGCGGTGACGGCTCTGCGGCGGCTGACGACGGAATCGGATTTCCGTTGGCCAGTGCTGCGGTTTGAAGTCATGACGTTGCGAGAGATCGGCCAACTGCCGGACTTTCATGCGTGCCTCGCCTGCGGACGGACTGTGGCCGATCACACGAACTTCGTCTTCTGGGTGTCTCAAGGAGGATTGCTCTGCCCGAACTGCCGCCAACCGGAATTCGCGTCGCATCCGATTCACGGAGCGACACTGGCTCTGTTTGAACGACTCGCCGCGGAACAAGCTCCTCCCGTCCCGACCTCGCCTGTGCCTGCCAAATCCCTTCAAGAACTTCGTCATCTCCTCACGGCCGCCATCTGCCAGCCACTCGACCGCCGGCCCAAGATGCTCGGCTACCTGCCCTTCTGAGCATGAAGCTCCAATCTCCAAGACCCAATGACCAAGGAATGACCAAACTCCAATCCCCAAGCAATCGTGGTAACGACCAATTTGGGATTTGAAACTTGGAGATTCATTGGACATTGAGATTTGGACCTTGGGATTTCTCAACCCAACCATGTCTCACTGCCCGACTGCCGCTGTTCGATCGGCCGCATGCCTGACGCTCGCGCTCTGCGCGATGGTCTCTGGCTGCGCGACGAGTAGTTCACCGATCTCGCTGACTCAGTGGAGTTGGGGACGCAGCCTGAACTTGGCGCGGGACAAAGACGAGGCTCCGTCGTTTGAATCAGATTCGGACTCCTCCGAAGACGTGACGGCTTTCGATCCGAAAGACAGTGCCGAACAACCTCCCGAACCGAAAGAGCCTCGCAGGTTGTTCGGTTTCGGAGGAAGTCGAAAATCGGAAGACGAAATCAAGAGCAACCGAACGCATCACGACAGCCGCGATGTTCCCCAGATCGAGAGAGTTGACGTGTCGTCCGAGCGGCATTGGTACGACCGATTCACCCCCTCGCGTGCTTCACAGCCGAAGTCGATCGTGAATGACGAGGCGGAACAACGTCGCCAACGACAAATCTACGATGAAGCCGAACAGCTTTTTCAAGATCAGCGCTATGCCGAAGCGTCGAAGTTGCTGAAGCCGCTCACGAAAAAGAAGCAGTCCTTTCTCCAAAAGGCTCGCTTCTGGAACGTCGAACCCGAATACCGCGAGGACCACAATCGCGTCCGCGAGGACTCGATGTTTCTGCTGGCGGAAAGTTATTTCAAGGAAGAACGTTTTTCCGAAGCGAAGGATTATTACGAGATACTGCTGAAGGAGTATCCGTCGACCCGGCACCTCAACACGGCGACAAAGCGCTTGTTCGTGGTCGGTCGCACGTGGCTGGGCTTCCCGGAGTTCGCGACGTCGGATGATGTCACCCCGGTGAACTTGGAGAATCCGCAAGCGACGCCGATTCCGAAAAAACAGCGTCCGCCCCATGCGTGGGTTCTCATTCCCAACCTCACGGACAAGCATCGGCCAACGTTTGATACGCCGGGCAATGCGCTCGACGCGCTCAAGTCGATCTGGATGTACGATCCGCGCGGGCCGCTCGCTGACGACGCGATCATGATGACCGCCAGCCACTACGTCCGCGTCGGCAACTTTTCCGAGGCCGATCGCTACTTCTCGATGCTCCGCGAGGAGTATCCCAACAGCCCGCATTTGCAGACGTCGTTTGTGCTCGGATCGCACGTCAAGTTGATGAGCTATCAAGGTGCCGGGTACGACGAGAAGCAACTCGAAGACGCGCGGCAACTCAAAGAGAGCACGCTGCGTCTATTCCCCAACCTGCCGGAGAAAGACCGTCTCAAGGACGAGCTCGCGAAAATCGAAGAGGCCCGTGCACAACGCCTCTGGGATCTTGTGGAACTTTACGGCCGCAAGCGGAAGCCCAAGGCACAGATCATCTATGCCGAGGAATTGCTGCAAACGTATCCGAAGAGCAGGTACGCCCCACAGGCTCGTGAAATGCTTGCCAAGCTGCGGGCCCCTCATGTTGAAAAGCCGTCGATCGGTACTCGCGTCCTCGACAATCTGCCGCGATTGAGAAAGCTGCCCGATGAGGGTGATGATGTCGATGCCAGCGGGAGTGCGCGCGTCAACGATGATTTGCCCAGCGTCAACGATCACAAACCTGGGAAGTACGACCCCGAATTACTGGGGATGCCACGATGAACCGCCAGCATGCTCGACGAGCATTCCTGTCGTCGTGTGCTTCCGCCGCGCTGACTGCGCTGGTGGGTTGCGGCTACATGGTCGGCGGCGGGTTCGATCCGCAGGTCCGCTCGGTCGAAGTCCCGATGTTCGAGACCAGCTCGTTGCGTCGCGGCATCGAAGTTCAACTGACCGAAGCGGTTCAAAAGCAAATCCAACTCCGCACCCCATTCCGAGTCGTCAAATGCGACGCCGACACGCGGCTCTCCGGCCGAGTCATCGATCTCCGCAAAAGTGTGCTCGGAGAGACGCGCCAAGACGATCCGCGTGAGCTGCAAGTGAATCTTGTCGTCGAGGTCGTTTGGGAAGACCTGCGTTCCGGCCGTATCCTTGCCGAGCAGCAAGTCCCGATTGGCCCAGAACTTCTTTCGCTGCGATCGCAGGCGGAATTCGCCCCGGAAGTCGGCCAATCGCTGGCCACCGCCATGCAGCAGTCGATCAATCAGCTTGCCCGGCAGGTCGTCAATCTGATGGAAACGCCGTGGTAGTTGCCTCCTCTCGGCGGCACCTGTAAACTCCCGCCCCTTCGTCGGGAACCGATTTTGGACAGCTCATTCGCTTGATGATTTTGAGGGCAAGGCAACATGGCTCATAAGAAGGGACAAGGCTCCAGCCGCAACGGTCGCGATTCGAATTCGCAACGGCTGGGCATCAAGAAATTCGGGGGGCAGACCGTCATCGCCGGCAACATTCTGGTCCGTCAATGCGGTACCAAATGGCGTCCGGGAAAGAATGTTGGCCTGGGCAAGGACTACACGATCTTCGCACTCAAGGACGGCACGGTCTTCTTCGACCAGGAAGGACGCCGCATCAACATCCGCGAGCCAGAAGCCGCTCAGGCCTGATCGGTTCGCACGATTCGCACAGCCAGGCGGGATTCATTCCCGCCTTTTTTGTTGCCCGGAGCAAAGATTGAGCTTTGAGCTTGCCGAAAGCCCTCTAAATCGGTGAGCTATCAGCAACTCAAACTAACCGAAGCGCCAGCGAGGGCGGGCGCTCCGAGAGACGATGATGAAAGTCCTGTGAAGCGCTCGCCCTCGCTGGCGCTTCGGGTTAGTGTGCCGGAAATCGGGAGGACGTTCATGTCCACGAAGCCGTCTTGGAGCCACCCGTCGCTCAGTCGTCGCACCGCCCTGCAAGCCGGGTCCATCGGGCTGCTGGGACTCGGCACCAACCACTTGACCGCGCTGCGAGCCGCCGCCGCTCCGGGCCATGAGCGGATCGCGACCGCGAGGTCGGTGATCTACGTCTTCCTGTCAGGCGGCTTGGCTCAGCAAGACAGTTTCGACATGAAGCCTGACGCGCCGGACAACATTCGTGGCGAGTTCCATCCGATCTCGACTCGATCGCCGGGCCTCCAAATTTGTGAGCATTTGCCGCAGCTTGCTCAGCGCAGTCATTTGTGGTCGTTGTGCCGCTCGCTGACGCATCCGTCGAATGATCACTCGCTCGGTCATCACATCATGCTGACAGGGCGATCGGACGCTCCTCCGGGTTTCAGTCCGAATCAGCCTGGACCGCTCGATCATCCCTCGATCGCTTCGGTCGCGGGAGCCGTCACGCGACCTCGCAACAACTTGCCTCCCGCTGTGGTGCTACCCGATCGGTTGGTGCATTACTCGCGGCGAGTCATCCCCGGTCAGTTCGCCGGGATCATGGGTTCGCGACGCGATCCGTGGTTCATCGAACTCTCGCCGTTCAGCTCGCTCGGTTACGGCGCGTATCCCGAATACGAATTTGATCACCAAGAGCGGCCGAAGATGCCGCGTCGGTACACGTTTGAAGCTCCAAATCTGTCGCTGCCCGAAGGGGTCAGCTTTGGTCGGCTCGATCGACGAGTGGACTTGGTTCGCTTGATCGACGAGCAGCGTGCCGGCCTCGATCGAGGTGGGGCGACCGGTGCGTTCGATCGCGATCGCCAAGCGGTGTTGTCGCTGTTGACCGACGCGAAGGTGCGGCAAGCGTTCGACGTCACGAAAGCTCCCGATGCCGAACAGGACCGCTACGGCCGCAACTCGTTCGGCTGGTCGCTGCTGATGGCCAAGCGGCTCGTCGAGGTAGGCGTGAATCTCATCCAAGTGAACCTCGGCAACAACGAAACGTGGGACACTCACGGCGAGGCGTTCCCGCATCTCAAAGATCAACTCTTCCCGCCAACCGACAAGGCGCTCGCTGCGCTGCTGGATGATCTGTCGCAGAGCGGTTTGCTCGACAGCACGCTGATCGTGATGGCGGGCGAGTTCGGCCGCACTCCGAAAATCACGCACCTGCCGCAGCACTACAAACTCCCCGGCCGAGACCATTGGGGGGCAGTGCAAACCGTCTTCTTCGCCGGTGGCGGAATCCAAGGGGGCCGAGTCATTGGCACCTCCGACAAAGTCGGTGGCTATCCGGTGAACGATGCTCAGAAGCCAGAGAACATGGCCGCGACGATTTACTCCGCGCTCGGCATTCCCGATACGGCCGCCTGGCACGATGACCTCGACCGCCCGCACCACATCTACCACGCCGAGCCGATTCGCGGGCTGCTGTGAAGCAAAGTCATGTGGTCAAAATTCCTTTTCATTTGGCTGCCAGTTCTGAACTGCGTCAATCAATTCGCAGTGATTGTTTTTTGTGAGGATGAGCCAGAGACGACGTTCCGTGAGGCGTTTGGCACATCGGATACCTTGTTCGTTGCCGTATTCTTGGTCGCGGTGTTTGCAATGTGCGCTGCGTATACGCACTGTCTCAACAAGGATAATCCCGGTTTGGCACTCTGGTTTCGCTTGAACATCTCGGCGTTGTTTCTTGGGATGGGTTTGGGCGGAAGCGTCGATGCAATCATCCATCGTGAAGGCCTGCCCGCATTTCTTTTGGCAGTTGCCACGGCCGCTTTCGCCGCTTGGTGCCTCCGTTGGTCATGGCAGAATTATCGAAAAGCCGTAAAACCAAATGGTTCGTCTGCGCCTTCCGAGTGATGTGGTCGTGAAAACGCCCTCACTGCTGATCCGCAGTGACAAAGCCGTGATAGATCGCTTCGGCGTCAAAGGCTTGATCGACGGGAGTGTCGTGGATCAGCACGCTGAAGCGGAGCTGAAAGCTTTCGCCCGGTTTGACTTCGATGCGGCTCTTGGCTTGTTTGGTGAATGCGTTCTGGCCGAATGGGTTCGCGGCGACAAAGCCATAATCGCGCGCGTGAAACCAGCAGGGGCGGAAATTCTTAGGATGGGGCATCAACAGCAATCCGATGCGGCGGCCTTCGAGAGTGCCTCGGTAGTCGCACCAGTCGGCAGTCTGGCCCCAGACGTTTTTCTCGTTCCGCTGGCCGCGGCTGTTGAGGATTTCGCCCTTTCCATTTTTGACGGCCAGTGGCGAGGAGACGCGGACCCCCAAGCCCATTTCTTCCTGGTCCCCGAATGTGAAGTGCCGCTCGCCCGTGAAGGTTGATTCGTAAGTCAGCATCCAGCCGGTTGGATGACGCAGCAGGCGATGCCGACAGACTTCCGTGCAGAGGATCTCGTCTCCTGACCGATAGCGATTGCGAATGGTGAAAGACGCTTGCGGACCATCGACGCGAGGCGCTTCGAAGAAGCCATCGTGTTCCACACGGGCCTTGTTGCGCCAAAAGTCGGCTCCGCTGAGATCCCCGAACGCCAGCCAAATGCCGGGGTGCATGGTCGCGTGATCGGTGGCATCGGTCCCTTCGCGAGGCGGGTGGTTCCGAGTCGTTGGGGTTCCATCGAGCGTGCGCACGTCTCGAAAGTACGGCCGGCCAACAACGCGGTCGTCGAAGACATACGTCGCGAGCGGTTGTTGGCCCCAACTCACCTGAAGTTTGCCGAGAGATGACTCGATGCGAAACGCGGGTTCGTCGGCGACCACCGGACGGATGCCGAGCAAACTCAACCCGCTCACCACGATCACGCAGCAACAAAATCGGAACATGGGCGGAATTCCCGGAGCAGGTTGCAAAGGAGGACCGCGAGCGTTTTATTCTCCGACCAGCCGGGCCGCGAGTGAGTCCGCACAACACGTCACAGGACTGACCGATGTCGCGCGTGTACGCTGTCGCCACGATGGACACCAAGGGAACCGAGATCGCGTTCGTCGCGGAGCGGATTCGCGCGTGCGGCATTGAGGTGGCAACGGTCGATGTCGGAACGCGGGACGCGGCGGTTGTCGCTCCGGAGATCTCGCGCGAGCAAGTTGCGGCCTGTTGCTCAACGTCGAACCCGCTCACGAAAACGGATCGAGGCGAAGCGGTCACGGCGATGTCGGCGGCGTTAGTGGAGTTCCTCAAGGCTGAGCACGCCGCTGGAAGACTGGCGGGAGTCATCGGCATCGGTGGTGGTGGCGGAACCGCGCTCATCACCCCGGCGATGCGAGCGTTACCAGTCGGTGTTCCGAAGGTGATGGTCAGCACGATGGCTAGCGGCAACGTCGGGCCATACGTCGAGTGCTCTGATCTGACGATGATGTATTCGGTGGTCGATGTCGCGGGGATCAATTCGGTCTCGCGGCGTGTTTTCGCAAACGCCGCGCACGCGATCGCCGGCATGGTGATGCACTCGTCGCCGCGCGTGGCTGAAAAGCCGACGCTGGGCATGACGATGTTCGGAGTCACGACTCCGTGTGTCGATGCCGTGCGGAAATCGTTGGAAGGTCACGGCTACGATTGCCTCGTGTTTCACGCGACCGGATCGGGTGACCGGGCGATGGAAAACCTCGTCCGCAGCGGGTTGATTCAAGGAGTGATCGACGTCACGACCACCGCTGTCGCTGACGAGGTTGTCGGTGGCGTGCTTGCCTGCGGGTCGCATCGGTTCGACGCGATCCTCGATGCGCGTGTGCCGTACGTCCTGAGCGTCGGTGCGCTCGACATGGTCAACTTTGGCGAGCGGGACACCGTCCCGCCGCAATTCGCCGGAAGGAAGCTGCACGTCCACAACGCTCAGGTCACGCTGATGCGGACGACGCCGGAGGAGAATCTTCAGTTCGCTCTCTGGATCGCGGACAAATTGAACCGCTCGACCGCACCGCTGACGCTGCTGATCCCTGAACACGGAGTCTCGTCGATTGACGCTGCCGGCCAACCGTTTCAGGATCCCGTCGCCGACGCGGCGCTGTTCGACGAACTCGAACGATTGGTGCAACAGTCGTCGCAGCGGAGAGTCATACGCCTGCCGCTGCACATCAACGATCCGGCGTTTGCTGCGGCACTCGTTGAGGAATTTCAAACTCTCGCAAGGGTGGCACAGGTTTGAAAAACCTGTGTGCCGAAGGCATCGGAAACTTTGAGCGAGCCATGAATCCCAAGTGTGACCATTGCCTAAGATTGACCATCAACCTCATGTTTCCAATGCTACGCACACAGCTTGAAGCAAGCTGTGCCACCCACACGCATTGCTGTCTGAGAGTCTCTTCACATGCCGGAATCACGCCGTTCGATCCTGTCCCGTTTTCGTCAGCAGGTCGCCGCCGGCCAGCCGATCGTTGGGGGTGGAGCCGGAACGGGCATCAGCGCGAAATGCGAGGAGGCGGGCGGGATCGACT
>SYJG01000030.1 GCA_005798445.1 Planctomyces sp. | reverse complement strand
CGTAGGTGTCTGGGCAGTATCTCAGTCCCAGTGGTGGGGGCCATGCTCTCACACCCCCTAGACGTTATAGCCTTGGTAAGCAGTTACCTTACCAACTAGCTGATGTCAAATTGGCCGCTCCTTCGGTGGAATCACACCTTTGCACCTGAGTATTCAAACCCAGGAGGTTATCGGGTATTACCCACAGTTTCCCGTGGCTATCCCCGTCCGAAGGGTACGTCACCAATCCTTCCTACCCCGTTTGCCGCTCTCCCCGTATTGCTACGGTTCGCGCTCGACTTGCATGCCTAATCCACGCCGCCAACGTTCATTCTGAGCCAGGATCAAACCCTTCGTGTAATTTGCTTGCAGTGACCGAAGTCACCGATTGCGATTAACAGAAAGCTTGTCCCAATGTACATCGTCGCAAAATGATGTACTTGCTTCTAACTTGGCTAACTCTTTTATCGACCACCAACCAAATTTCCAAAGAACAGCGTCGCGACCACCAAGGGGCGTTCGCGACGGGGAGGCGAATGATAGCCAGGGCTTATCGAGAGTCAATCAACCCGATGCGATTTTTTTCTGAGGCCCAAAGCGGCTATCATCTCGCGGCCGGAAATGATTCGGTTGTTCGCTTTCCAGACTTCAATTCTTTTCGGAATCCCCACCGTGATAGCAAGTTACATTGGTCGCCCCAAGCTTGAGCTTGATACCCCCGCCCTCTGCATTGATCTCGGCTTGATGGAAGGCAACATCCGGAGAATGGCGGAGTTTCTTCGCCGTCTTGGAAAGAGTTGGCGGCCGCATGCCAAATGCCACAAGACTCCGGCCGTTGCCTTGAAAGAGATCGCCGCCGGAGCCATTGGCGTCACAGTCGCGAAAGTTTCTGAGGCCGAAGTCATGGCGGCAGCAGGGATTCGCGACATTCTGATTGCCAACATGATTGTCGGCCAACCGAAGTGGGAACGGCTTGCAGCGCTCTGTGGTTGTGCTGATCCGATCGTGGCTTGTGATCACTTCGCCCAAATCGAGCCGCTGGCAGCAATTTGCGCTCGGAACGGGGTGACGTGCCGAGTCATCATCGAAATGAACATCGGCCTTGATCGCGTGGGGACTCGGCCGGGGCGAGACACGCTCGATCTTGCGTTGGCGGTTTCCAAACTCAACGGGATCGAATTCGCGGGGATCATGGGCTACGAGGGGCACCTGCTGCGAATTGAGAATGCCAACGAAAAGCGGAGGCAGATTAGTGACGCGATGGCGGTGCTCGCCGAGTGTGCCGACAAACTGCGGCGCGACGGATTGCGATGCGACATCGTCAGTGCCGGAGGGACTGGATCGTACCAGATTTCCGCGGAATGCCCCGGCATCACCGAGTTGCAATGCGGTGGCGGTATCTTCGCGGATCCGTTCTATCTTCAGGGGTGCAACGTCAGCGGACTCGATTCGGCGCTGACTGTGTTGGCAACGGTCGTCAGCCGTCCAACGTTGGACCGAGCGGTACTCGACAGCGGACGCAAGACGCTGAATCCGGATGTTCAATTGCCGATCGTCAAAGGCTGGCCCGATGCAACCATTAAGCGGCTCAGTGCGGAGCACTGCGAATTGACACTTGGTCCGCAGTCACAGAATCTGAAGATCGGTGACAAAGTCGAGTTGATCGTCGGCTATGCCGATTTCACGACACCGCTCCACGACCACTTTTTTGGTTTTCGTGGCGAGCGGTTGGAGGTTGTCTGGCCGATTCTGGGACGTGGAAAGCTGCAGTAAGGCAGCCTCATTCCACCAGCTCCCTTGGCACCACGATCTGTTCGGCCGGCACGCCGGATTGCACGAGTTCGGACTGGAGTTTCTGCCAGGCGGTGACGCGCGCGGTTGTGCTACGGAGGATACGAACGCGAAGTCCGTCGTCACTTGGCATCGCGGCGAGGGCTAACTGCACAAGCTCCTCCAACTCGGCGGGGAAATAGCCGTTGCCTTTGCGAGTCTTTCGCCAGACGGCGTAGTGCCGATCCACAACTAAAATCGTCAGCACATCATCGAGCGGTTCGGCCTTTGAGTGATGATCGTTGATGAGACCTGGTGTTTCGGAACTAATCGAGCCATCGCCGGCCTGAACGGAGACATTGCTCACGTCCGGCTTGCCGAGGATTCCGTCGCCGCCGGAGCCTAGGCCGAAACCGCTGCCCATGTTTGGTAGCTTGTCGGAGAGCCAGATTCCGGCGATTAAGCCCATCGCCAATGTTCCGCCCAGAATTGTCCGCTTGCGGGGTAGCCAATGAGCCATCGGAAAGTCCTTTCGCCTGGAGGCCGATGGATTTTGGTCGGTTGGCGGAATTTTGCCACACCGATGTCGTGAATCCGCCGCGAAATTTCCGAAAGCGTCGCGGTGGCCGAAAACCCAAAGATCACGGCTCTGGGAACAAATTGCTGACGCTTGTGCGGTCGTGGATCGAGCGGATCGCTTCGGCAAAGAACGAAGCCACGGAGATCACCGAGATATTCGGCGGCAGCGGGTCTGTCGCGGTCTCGACAGTGTTGGTAATCAGCATTTGCTTGATCGAACTCTCGCCGATGCGCGGCGCGGCTCCCTTCGAGAGAACGGCGTGAGTGACTGCGCCGTAGATGTCTTTCGCACCGCGCTGCTTCAGAGCATCGGCCATGCTGATCAGCGTGCGGCCGGTAATCGTGAAGTCGTCCACGAGCACGACGTTCTTGCCCGCGACGTCACCGATGACTTCGAGAATTTCGGCGTTCTCGTCGTGATCGGCGCGGTGCTTGTTGCCGATGACGACTGGGACACCCAGAATTTTCGCGTACTGCGAGGCGCTCTTCGCGAAGCCAACATCGGGGCTACACACGACCAAATCGGGGATATTCAGCTTGGTAATCGCATCGCAGAGCACATGCCGGCCGTAGAGGTGATCGACGGGAATGCGGAAGAAGCCTTGGATTTGCGGGCTGTGTAGGTCCATTGTCAGGACGCGGTCACAGCCGGCGGCTTCCAGGCAATCCGCACAGACACGAGCGCGGATGCTGACGCGCGGCTCGTCTTTTTTGTCGGCCTTGGCGTAGCTAAAAAACGGGATGACGGCGGTCACTTGCGAGACACTGGCGCGTTTGAGGGCATCGATCCAGAACAGCAACTCCATGAAGTTGTCGTTGACTGGCTGATGAACTCCCTGGATGACGAACACGTCGCGGCCGCGGACGTTCTCTCGAACGCGGACAAAGACGTTTCCTTCGCTGAAGACGTGAGCTCGCCCCGGCACCAGCGGAACTCCGAGATGATTCGCAATCGACTGGGCCAGTACGGGATTCGCCGATCCGGCGAGCAGTGCCAAATCCCCTTGTGGCGGCTGAAACGGGATGGCTCGCGGGCCGGAGAGTTCAGGACGTGAAGACGCGGGTGGCATGCGGGCCTCGGTAGAGTGGAAATCGGGCCGCATGATATCGGTGCGAGGGGTGAACTCAAGCGGGCTGGAGTGCAGTGACACGTTGCAAGCACTTGGTTGACGATGTGCCGGCTGCGGCATATCAAGTCGCCCCATCACGTTGTCACTCCTCACCCTCTCCGACACCAACTTCGGAAAGCCTCCCACGATGAACTACCGCCTGCTCGGGACCACTGGCGTTCGCGTTTCTCCGCTGTGTCTCGGCACGATGATGTTCGGCGGGGCGACTGACGAAGAGACTTCGATCCGAATCATTCACAAGGCGATCGACCAGGGAATCAACTTCATCGACACCGCCGACATGTATGCCGGCGGCAAGTCGGAGGAGATCGTCGGCAAGGCTCTCGCTGGCAAGTGGGATCAAGTCGTGTTGGCGACCAAGGGTCGCCAAATCATGGGGACCGGCCCGAACGACAAGGGAGGGAGCCGCTACCACATGATGCGAGCAATCGAGGCCAGCTTGCGGCGGCTGAAGTGCGAGCGGATTGACCTCTACTACTATCACGCTCCCGACTACGACACCGCGATTGACGAGACACTGCGGGCGCTCGACGACATGGTGCGACAGGGCAAAGTCTTAAACATCGCCTGCTCGAACTTCCGAGCGTGGCGGCTGTGCGAATCGCTCTGGACCAGCGACCGGCTCAACCTCAACAAGTTCTGCTGCGTGCAACCGCTCTACAACATCGTGAACCGCGACATCGAGGTCGAGTTACTGCCACTCTGCCAAGAGCACAAGATCGGTGTCGTCAGCTACAGCCCGCTGGCTCGCGGCGTGTTGTCCGGCAAGTACAAGCCGGGCGAGTCGTTCCCCGAAGGAAGCCGAGCGGCTCGCGGTGACAAGCGGATGAAGGAAGCCGAACTCCGCGACTCCAGTTTCGAGATCTCGCAACAGATCGCCGCGTACTGCCAAAAGCGAGGCGTGGCGATGACGCAGTTCGCTCTGGCGTGGTGCATTGCGAATCCGATCCTGACCGCGGCGATCCTCGGCCCGCGCACGATGGAGCAGTTCGACGACAACTTCGGAGCGATCAACGTCACGATCACCGCCGAGGATGAAGCCTTCATCGACAGCGTCATCCCACCCGGTGAGCACAGTGGCAAAGGTTTCCAGGACGTCGCGTATCCCGTGACCGGCAGGCCGCAGCGAAGTTGAGTCCGACTGCCCGGTCCCCTCTCCCTCTGGGAGAGGGCTAGGGTGAGGGAACCATTTGACGAACGACGTTGGCCCTCGCAAAACACTTTCCACCGAAACGACGTTCGGATTCGAGGCCTTCGCTTTCATGCGGTCCCTCACCCGGCCTTCGGCCACCCTCTCCCAACGGGAGAGGGGCATGTTTGATGACGAGTGGCGATGATGACGTTTCCTCCGCCGGTGAGTTACGGAGCTTTGCGACTTCGTTCGCGGTATTTGCTCTCGCCGCTGGCGGGCTTCACGAACATGCCGTTTCGCCGCATCGTTCACGAGATCGGCGGTGTTGGGCTGACGACGACCGACTTGGTCAACGCGCGGGCGTTGCTGCACGGCAGCATCAAGACTTTGGAACTGATCGAGTCGTCCGAAGTCGAATCACCGTTCGCGGTACAAATTTTCGGCAGCGATGTTGGGACGATGTGCGAGGCAGCGAAACTGCTCGAAGCGCGCGGGGTCGATTCGATCGACATCAACATGGGCTGTCCGGTGCGGCGAATCGTCGCGAACGGTTCGGGGGCCAGCATGATGTGCCGGCCGGACGAGACGATGTCGCTCGTCCGAGCGATCGTCGAGGCGGTGCGGATTCCGGTGACGGTCAAGATGCGGCTCGGTTGGGATGCGACGCAGCTCACCGCTCCGTTCTTCGCTCGTGAGTTCGAGCAAGCGGGCATCGCAGCGGTCGCGATTCACGGCCGGACACGAGCACAAGGATTCTCCGGCAGCGTCGATCGTGACGGCATACGGCAAGTGGTCGAAGCGGTCGAGCGGATTCCGGTGATCGGCAACGGCGACGTCCGCACTGTGGCCGATGCCGAGGTCATGCTCCGCGAGACGGGTTGCCACGGCGTCTCGATCGGACGCGGAGCGCTCGCCAATCCGTGGATCTTCCGGCAATTGATCGAGTGGGAAACGACCGGCTCGTTCGGCCCGGCCGGCACGTTTGACGATCGACTGGCGCTGATGCAGCGGCAGTTCCGATACCTCTCCGAACGTCGTGGTGTCGAGTCGGCGATCATCGGCTTCCGCAAGATGGCGCACTGGTATTTGAAGGCCATGCACGTCCGAGCCAAGCTGCGGCACGAGTTCCAGCTCATTCGTAATCCCGACGGTTTGGACCGCTATTTCGAGAAGCTCGCCACCGAAGGCCCGGTGAACGGCAATCGCACCGGCGAGTTGCCGGAGATGCGCATCCCGGTTCCGAGCGGCCCGGTCGAGCGCTGGTGACTGAGCATCGAGGCAGCGTTTGTCTGGAGCCACGTCACAAAATCGTGTTTCTCAACAGAACACTGACTTCGTGACTGCCAGGATTGGCCACAATGATTCCAACAGCCCATCGTGGTTGAGGTCACCAAGCGCAATCGAGACCGGCTGACGATGGATCAGACTGCCGACCGTATTGTCGAAGCGGTTCGTAAACGTCCCGTTGCCGACCCCCAAGAGAATACTCAGCGTGTTGGGGACATGGTTGGCAATCACAAGGTCGATGTTGCCGTCTCCGTTCGGGTCGCCCGCGGTCAGAGAGACGTCCAAGGCGATCAGAGGGTAGCTGATGCTAAGTTGCTCCTGGAACTGTGGTGTTCCTGCCGCCCCGTTCCCGAGAAACACGCTCATCGTCTTACTGATACGGATCACCAAAATTAGCTGCGCGCCGTCTGCGGCATGGGATTTGCGCAGCCCCTCCCTCAGGTTTTGGACCGTCAACCTGGTAGGAGGCTTAGCATGACTGTGGTAGAGCATCATTCGGCGGAGGAGTTGCAGGCGTTGTTTCGGCAGGAGCGAGAGGCTCGGCGGGCCAAGCGGATTTGGATCGTGTGGCAGACGGCACCACAGATCGCCCAGCAGATCGGCGTGTCGCGTCGCGCGGTTCAGGAGTGGGTGCGGCGGTACAACGGCGAAGGACTGGCCGGATTGGCGTCGCGGGCGGGACAAGGCCGCGAGCCGATTCTGTCGGAGGACGAGCGGCGACTCGTGGCGGAGCGTGTGGAAGCCGGGCCGCAGGCGGGCGATGTCTGTTCGCTGCGTGGCGTCGATTTTCAGAAGTTCCTGGAAACGCAATTCGGTAAGTTGTTGTCGCTGACGACGATGCATCGTCTGTTGCACGAACTGGGCTACGAGTGGCTCGTGCCGCGGCCGAAGCATCGCAAATCCGATCCCGAAGCGATCCCCGCGTTTCAAAAAAAGTCCACGAAGACCTGGCTCGCCTCCAGGCCGAGCATCCCCACCAGCAGGTCGTCGCCTTTTTCCAGGATGAGTGCCGCTTCGGTCAACAAGGGACACTGACGCGCGGGTGGGCCAAGCGTGGCTCGCGGCCGACCGCCGTACGGCAGACCGAATACGAATACGTCTGGCTCATCGGGGCCGCCAGCCCGCAAACCGGTCAGGCCGAAGCCATTCTCGCGCCCGAGCTCAACACGGCGATCATCAACCAGTTCCTCGACCAGTTCTCACGCGCGTTGGCTCCCGATGTTCACGCCGCCTTGATTTGGGACGGAGCCGGCTTCCATCGCGCTCACGATCTGAAGGTGCCCGCCAACGTCACCCTGATCCCACTGCCGCCGTACTCCCCGGAACTCAATGGCATCGAGAACCTGTGGCACGACCTCCGCAGCTACTGCTGGTCCAACCGAGCCTACGCCGCCGACGACGACGAACTCTTCGACGTCGCCTCGGAATCGTGGTGCAGGTACTGCCTCGACACGGAATTGATCAAATCCGTCTGCGCCAAAAATTACATCCCAACGCGCAATTAAATTTGGTGATCCGTATTACTTCGTCAGCTCCGGAACGAAGCCATACGAGGTCGAGCATATCTGGGCGGACAAGTTTGACGAGCATCGGAACGAGTTCGAGCAGCAACACGAGTTCGACAACTACCGGAATCGCATCGGCGATTTGGTTCTTTTGCCGCAGGGCACGAACCAATCCTACGGGGCAATGACCTATGGGGAGAAAGTCGAGCACTACCTCAAAGAAAATCTTCTGGTGAAGTCACTGCATCCGAAGGCCTACGAGAACAACCCAAACT
This sequence comes from Planctomyces sp., assembly GCA_005798445.1. GTDB lineage: Bacteria > Planctomycetota > Planctomycetia > Planctomycetales > Planctomycetaceae > SXKJ01. The sequence goes on along the minus strand of SYJG01000030.1, from coordinate 12,299 downwards.
TTGTCGGAATGGCCAACAATCTCGGACTCAAATTCAAAGCCCACAAAGCCTTCACTAAGGCAGACATCAACGATCGGCAGACGCTCATTCAAAACATCTGCGAAGCGATTTGGGGAAAATACAGAACCTTCCTCGACCACTCGCTGTGCATCGCCGAGGAGACGCCGCACGGACGGCATCTGGTCTTTCCCTCGCAATACCGCCGGGAAAAGGACATCCCGCATGAGCCGGACATCTTCGTCTCCTACTCGTTCAGCGGCGAGTGGCAGACGGTGTGGACCACGCTGGTCGTGCGGCTGTGGTACAGCAACGAGTTCGAGCACCGCGAGCTGTGGCGCAACGCGGCGGAGTTCGCCTTCTCCGGCCGCACGCTCGGCCTGAAGATCGACAACCAGCAGGGCGAAGGGACGGGGACGATCAGCCTGTACTTCGACCGGGAAGTGCCCGACGAACTGAAGGCGATCTTCATCGAGTATGCCCATCGCCACCTCGCCAAGTATGCCTGCGAGGTGACGCGCGACCGGCGCTACGTGTGCCGAGGATGCGGTCGTCCGTTCAAAGACTTGGACCTCATCCGCGAACTGCTCGCGGAAAATCAAGCGACGATCGTTTGCCAGAAATGCCGAACCGAGGTCGAACTCATCGACTTCATCGAGCAGCGGCTCAAGAGCGATCCCGTGGCTCGCAAGATCCTGGCGATGGAAGAGACGGCCACGCGCGAACTCGACACGCAGGCGCTGGAGCAAATTCTGATCGGCCACATGATGGCCATCGCCGGCGAGGCGAACCAAATCTTCCGCCCCGTGACGATGTTCGACTTCGGCATCGACGGCGAAGTGGAGTTCAAGGACAACGACGGCCGAGCCAGCGGGAAGCGAATCTACATCCAGCTCAAGAGCGGCAATTCCTACCTGCGGACCCGCAAGAGCGACGGCCGCGAGGTCTTCGACGTGACGAACGAGCGGCACCTCGAATACTGGATCAGCCAGCCGGTCGATGTGTATCTCGTCATCCGCCAGCAGGACGAGATGAGCAGCGAAGGAACCATCCGCTGGATGAACGTGACCCGCCACCTCAAGAACCGCAAAGACAAGCTGAGCTGCCAAATCATCTTCGAAGGCCACAAGCTCGACATGAACGCGGTGTGGAAGGTGCGCGATGAGTTCTTCCCGCCGACGCGGGAAAGGGCGAGGAGTTGTTAGCGGCGGCAATTTCAACTCTCGGAAATTCGAGAGACTGCCGTACCGCGACCGTTAGGGAGCGGCCTGCTTGCCACCCGACGGGCCGCTCCCTAATGGTGGCGGTACGGTTTTGAAACAGTTCCACGACGATTGTTGTTCACTGTTTCCCGATGAGGCCCTCTCGCCCTAATCTTCGGGAATGATACAAGTCCGCACCGTCGCTCTCTCATTGAGCTTGTTGGCCGTCATCGCCGCGCTGGTCGTCGTGCCGTGGAGCTTGCGGCGTCCACCTCGCGACTCGTTGACTAGCGGGCCAAGCGAATCGCTGGCGGCGACGTCGAAGACCTTGTCACGAGCGGATCAGACGACCGTGCGAGTCGCAGTGACATCCTCGCCGCAGAAGCAGATTGAGCTGTCGATTGACGGGCCGTATCAGCTTCGGCCGGTGGGGAGCGACAAAGTGCTGTCGCGCGGACAGTCGTTGGGTGCGAGCACCGTCACTGCGACAAGCAACGGATTCAAGATCGGCAAGGCCGAGCACGCGGTCACTCGGCTGGAGATTGTCGCGACGCAGTCGCCGTCGATCTGGGTCAACGGCCACGAGTACCGCGGCAACCTGCGACTGTTCCGGAGATCGGGAGGCGGAGTGCTTGCCGTCAACGTGCTACCGTTGGGGGACTATCTCGCGAGCGTCGTGGACAGCGAGATGCCGACGTCGTTCGGAACCGAAGCTCGCAAGGCTCAGGCGATCGTCGCGAGGACGTACGCGCTCGACGTGGTTCGCAGCGATGAAGGGGACTCGGAATTCGATCTGTTCGCTTCGACGAGCAGTCAGAAGTACCTCGGCTTTCAATACCGCGACGGCTCGCGCCGACTGGCCGGTGAGAGCGATGCCAGCCGCCAAATCGTGCGTGACACAACCGGTATGGTCTGCACGTTTCAAGGACGCCTCTTCCGCACCTACTACTCAGCCGCGTGTGGCGGGCACACGACGCAAGGGAGCGCGGTCTTCGCGGACGCCGTCACCGCGCTCAAGAGCGTTCCGTGCGACTTTTGCCGCGAGGCCAAGCTCTATCGTTGGCAAGCTGATTTGCCGAAGGCGGACGTCGAGACGAAGCTCAAGGCGTATTTCCGCTCGCAAGGCAAGACCTTCGAGAAGCTTCAATCCATCAAGCTTGCCAGCGGTGCCCCTGATCGCGGCACCGAAGTTCCAGAGTTCTCGGTCAGCGACGGCAAACGGACCCACCGCATTTCGGCCGCGACGCTGCGGCGGCAGCTGTCGGTCTCGACGCTTTACAGTCCGTTCTTCTCGATCAGCGAGACCGGCAAGTCGAACACACTGCACTTCGAGGGACGAGGACACGGCCACGCCGTTGGACTCTGCCAGTGGGGCGCTCGCGGCCAGAGCCTGTTGGGCAAGACCGGCTACGAGATCGTCCGCTACTACTACTCCGGCGCGAAGATCGTGCAGTTGCAGTGAAACGACTGACTCAGGCTGCGCATGTCAGCTTGCCGTTCTACGGTGGTTTTGACGACGCAAAAAACAAGCACGACGCGCAAGCGAGTGGTCATTCCACCAAACCACTCGCTTGCGCGTCGTGCTAGGTCGTCGATCCCAACCGCCCTGATTGAAAACTTGGCCTGCGCTGCTGACTCACGCGATCAACTCTTTGATCCCTTGATAGGCGGGATCAGCGATCGGCATTGGGCGTCCGCCGATGTCGAACGAGCCGGACGAATCCACTCCGAGAGCGTTCAAGTAAGTGTGGAAGAGATGCCCGGCGGTCACTTCGCGGTCGATGACGTTTGTGCCGTTCTCGTTCGTCTTGCCGATCACCGCACCGGGGATGATCTTCGCTCCACCGACCAGGACCGACCACGCATTTCCCCAGTGATCGCGGCCGAACAGGTGATTGATGTTCGGAGTGCGGCCGAACTCGCAGAGCACGACGACCAGCGTCGATTCGAGCATTCCACGATCGGCGAGATCGCCGACCAGTGTCGCGAAGGGCTGGTCCCACTCACCGAGCTGTTCGAGGTGGAAGTTAAAATTCTCGTTGTGCGTGTCGTAGTTCGAGTGCGTGACTTGCACGAACGTGACGTTGCGCTCCAGCAATCGCCGAGCCAGCAGGCAGTGACGTCCGAAATCGTGCTTGCCGTAGCGAGCTTGATCGGCGTCGGATTCCTTTGTCACATCGAACGCCTCGCGCTGAGCCATCATCTGCTGAGCTTGATCGTAGCTCTGCACGAAAGCGTCGGTCATCGCAGTACGACGCTTGAGGTTGAACCGTTCATTGGCCGCTTTGCGGAAGTCGTTCCGCGACACATCGACCGCTTCGGCGATCGCTTCCGGCCGAGCCGAGTTCGCGGGCGGATTGACGTTGCCAAGTGAAATGCTGGAGTACTTTGGACCGAGATAGGCCGAGTCATTACCACGTCCACCGCCGCCACCAGGAGTAATGACGATGTGACCGGGCAAGCCATTCCCGTCCGGCGACAGGCACTTCGTCGCGACCGCTCCGATTTGCGGAAAGGCCATGCCCGGAGTTTCCTTGCGGCCGGTGAGCATCATGTGCATCCCCTTGCCGTGGTCTCCTTCATTCGTATTGATGCTGCGAACGAGCGCCAGCCGGTGCATCTGCTTGGCCGTGTGCGGCAGCAATTCGGAGATGTGAACTCCGGTTTGCGATGTCGCGATCGCTCGGAATGGCCCACCGGTGTCTGTGCCCGGCTTCGGGTCCCAACTCTCAAGCTGGCTCAGACCACCGTGCATGTTGAACACGATGACTCGCTTCTGCTGCTTCGCGAGCTGCTCTGCCATGACCGGCCGAACCAACGTCCCGATCCCGCCGCCAACGATCGAACCAACTCCGGCCGCGATGCCGCCCAAGAATTGACGACGACCAATCATGTGCTCCGGCGACTGACAGGCGTAATTGCATTTCATGGCAAGGTCTCCAAAGTAGCCGTCACGCTCCGCGTGACGAAATGCCGCTCGCGGGGCGAGCATTGGTTAGTGATTAAACCGGAACTCCGCCGACGAGAGCAATCCCCAAACCATTTCTTGGATGGCGGGGATTCTGGTGGCGGCGCGAGCTTGTAGGTAGTTCGTGACCAGAGCGACTTCGTCGTCGGTGGGACGGCGATTGAGGACGTTGAGGTACATTTCTTCGGCCAGCAGCTTTGGGTCTTGTTGAGCGTTGAGCGGTGCCGCCAGTACTCCAGCCCAGCTATGGATCGTGCCGCCGTTGCCGTAGAAGAGGGCTTGGTCAGCGGTGGCGTAGAAGGCGTCTTGAGGTTGTCCGGCTCCACCACCGAACATCGCGATGAACGGGCCGGCGTTCGGGTGAAGGAGTTTCAGGAAGACGTTCTCTTCAATCTGACGCTCGCGGCCGCCGAGCGGAACGGGGATTTGCATCGGAGGGTTCGCGGCTGCGGCTGTTTGAGCGGCCTTGTCGATTTCTGCGATTGCGTTCTTCGTTTGGATGTCGATGTAGGTCGTCGCGCAAAGCGTGCTGGCGGTGAGTTGCTCCGGCGTCAGCGGCTTCAAGCTGGCGACGTAGAAGTGTTCGGTGCAGAACTGCATGATCTGCTCGCGAGTCGCGGCGAGTTGGTCGGCGTCGGACTTTGCTTGCTGTTGAGTGGTCGTCAGCAGCGCGGTCACGTCGGTCACAACTTTCTGAGCGGCTGCCTTCGTGGCTTCGTCGGCCGCTTGAGTCAGCATCTGCTGAGCGGTTGCGAGTTCGGACTGCTTCGCGACGAGCAGCGCTTGCGACGCGGCGGCCTTCGCGACTTGTTCGTTATAGCCGGCGAGCGTTTTCAGGCCGGCGACGCGGCGGACGATGACGTTGCGGTTGGCGTTGATGGATCGGATGCCGACGGCGGCGGCTTCGGCTTTCTCGCGAGAGGCGTCGAGTTTCGCTTTTTCGGCGGTCCATTTTTCACGAACGGGATTGATCGCCGTCGCAGCGGCGGTGAAGGCGTCTTGCTTCGGTTTCACGGCGGCGACCTGCGTCTCGCGAGTCTTCGTGAGCGCGGCGATCTCGTTGTTGAGCGCTGTCGTGCGGGCAGTGAAGAAGTCGGTCGCCTTTTTGAGGTCCGCGTCGTTCGGAATCTTCGCGAGAGCTTCGTTGGCTTTCGCGGCGATCTCGGACAGAGGCTTGGCCGCTTCCGATTTCGGTGCGATCTGAGCGTCGGTTTTCGCGACGACGTCAGTCGCGGCATCGAACTGTTTACGAGCTTCGACGGCGGCTGCGGTGATCTTGGTCAGCTCGTCGCGCACGGGAGCGACCGCTTTCTTGACCGCGTCGAATTCCGATTCGGTGGGCTTCGCCGCTTCCTTCGACTGGTCAATCACGGCGGATATCTCTTTTTGCTTCGCGTCGAGCGTGGCCAGCAGTGCGGCGGCCTGTTGGGAGGCGGCGTTCCAATCGGCCGGGAGCTCACCGGCTCGCTGGTAGGTTTGCGTCAACGCGATTTGGCGGAGGATGGTCTTCAGGTCGTACTTCGCGGCAACGACCTCGGCGGTCAGCAAGTCGAGCAACTCCGGATGAGTCGGCGGGTTGTCTGAATGATTGAGGTCGAGCGGATGCACGATGCCTCGGCCGAGCATCATGGCCCACAGTCGGTTCGCGATGTTCCGATTGAACTGTGCGTTGTTCGTCGTCGTGATCGCTTCGGCGAGTTTCATTCGGCGGCTGTACTTCGGGACGGGACGAGTCTTGTCGGTCGGCTTGACGTTGTACTCTTCGCCGATCGGCAGCAGCGGGTCTTCGACGAATGTTCCGGCCGGGACTCGCGGGGCACTGACCCCCGACTCCTTCGTGAAGACCGACGTGAACGCGACATCGCCGTCCGCTTTCTCACCGAGAAACTGCTTCTTGGCGTCAGCATCGTTGAACATCACCGTCCGGATGACAAAGGCCTGCACGCCGTAGTAGTCGGACTGCAAGAAGTCGTTGACTAGCGGGCTGTCGTGGCACTGAGCACATTGCAGATCGCGGCCGAAGAACAGCCGGCCGATGTCGCGAGTCACCAAGTTCGGCTCGGCGGTGCGGTCGAGGAAAAACTTCGCGGCTGGCCGAGTCGCCGGATCGACGCCATCCGCCACGATGATCTCGCGGATGAGTTGGTCGTACGGCTTGTTGGCCAGGAACGACTCGTACAAATACTTCTGCCACTCCGGCGACGGGACGTGCGCGTCGGCTCGGCGTTCCATGAGAGCCACGTCGAACGAGACCGCCAAGTGCCGAGCGAATCGCGGACTGGCCAGCAGTTTTTCGATCAGCTTCTGCCGTTTGTCAGGAGCCGGGTCGTCCAGAAACGCTTTCGCTTCCGCCCCCGTCGCCGTCATGCCATTCAGATCGAGGCTGACTCGTCGCAGGAATTCCGAGTCGGAACAAATCGGCGCGATCGGCCCCAGCGGGGCGGCATTCACCAATTGATCGATCCGTTGATGCAGCGGAGATGGAGCCTGAGCGAACGCCGACAAAGACGCCGCAAAAACCATCGCGGCGAACGCGAGCAGTCGAACGGAAAACCGCGCACAGGAAAATCTTGCCGGCATTCGGTGAGCCTCCGGCGAATCAGGTGGGAACCGAGTCAGGCGGGGGAGGCCATCCGTTGGCCTCCAATTGGTATCGGCTGATGTATACCGTAGGCCGGCAGCCGAACATCGTCAACCGGAACGCCTTGCCGAGACAGCCCGATCGAACGGAGAAAGGTCCGGTCGTGACGATCGGTGGGGCACAGCTTGAGGCCAGGAATTGGTTGTTGGTGATTGGCTATTGGTCATTGGTGATTTGAATTCAGCAATAGCCAATAGCCAATCATCAATGACCAATTTCTTCCGCTGTCAGATGAGCGACGAAGATTACCGAAGCAGCTCCCATTGCTTGTCCCATCGCTGTGGCGAGATCGGGATTGCCGTTCGCAGTTCCTGAGCGAACAGCGAGACACGCAGTTCCTCCAGCATCCAGTGACACATCGCGAGTTCCGGTTCGTGTCGCCCCGCTTGCTTCGCCGCGTCGAGCCGCGCGAGCAGTTTTCGTGAGCGAGGTTCGATCTCGGTCATTGCACGTTGATCGCGTGCTTGTCCTGCCGCGATCAGTTTCTTGATTCGCAGAGCGATCCCTTGGAAGTAGCGTGGAAACTGTTGCAACCAATCCCATGTCGTCGTCGTGAGGAATCCCGCTTCGGTCAGTCGTGCGAGTTGTTCGCGACAATCCGCGATCGCTGTTTGAGCGAACGGCAACCGGCAGCCCTCGATCGCCCGGCGAGCTTCTGTGTACGCGGCGAGTAACGGGCCGATCAGCTCGATGACCTCTTGCACCGCCGAAGGAATGGCTGACTTCGCGGCGCGGACTCGATCCTGAAACTGCGACTTCGTTCGCGGCGTAGGATGGGCACTCCTGCCCGTCCCCTCGGTTGCCAATTCGGGACGGGCAAGAGTGCCCATCCTACTTCCGAAGAACGCCCGCTCCGCAACCAATTCCGCCAGCATCTGCGGCAGCCTGCCTTTGTCCGGCAGCGTTGCGGTCAGCAGCGTCCACTTGCCGAGATCGGGCAGGTGCTGCACTTGCTTCTTCAGCTCTTTCGCGGTCGCGATCACGAACAGCCGACGCAGGCCGAGGTGCGTGTCGAACGCCGCTCGCTCGGACGAATCCGCGAGTCGCAGCGAGACCTTGTCGCCGCAATCGACCAGCGACGGATAGCCCTTCAGCTTCAGGCCGCCATGTTCGAGATCGACGGACGGCGGTAGCACCTCGAAGTCCCAATCCGTCAGGCCATCGCGATTCCACTGCGAGTGGTCAATCGCCGAAAAGCTGGCCGACGCTTTCGCACCGAGCTGTTCGCGCAGTTGATCGAGATCGCGACTGACAGCAAGTGTCTTGCCTTGCGCTCCGAGCACCTTGACGCTGATCCGCAAGTGCGGCGGCAAGTCGTCCTCGCGAATCTCGCTGGGGTCGATGCGCTGACCGCTCAGCTTCGTGAGCACGTCCGCGACCGCCGCGTTGACATCACCCTCACCGAACTTGATCTGTTTGAGTACCGCTTTTGCCGTCTCAGGCACGGGGACGAACAATCGCCGCGTCTCTTTCGGCAGCGACTTGATCAGCGCAACGACTTTCTCTTCGAGCAATCCAGGCACGAGCCAACCAAGTCGATGTGAATCGAGTTGATTGAGTCCCTCTTGCGGAACGGTGATCGTTATCCCGTCATCCGCCTCACCCGGTTCGAGTTTGTATTCGAGCGGGACTTGAATGTGTTTGAGCTTCAGCATCTCCGGGAAGTCTTCGGACGTCGCCGCCGCACGTTCGGGATTCAGCAGGTCTTCGCGCGACAGGAACAGCGAGCGTTCACCTGTGACTGCTCTGTTCCCCTCTCCCCTTTGGGGAGAGGGGTTAGGGGTGTGGGGCGAGCTTGCCAAGCGTCCTGTGTGTGCGTGCCCCTCACCCCCGGCCCCTCTCCCCGAAGGGGAGAGGGGAGAAGAAATCTTGCACCACTTCAACAGGCTCGGTCCATCGACGACATCGGGTGGAATTCGTTGCTCGTAGAACTCCAGCAGCGCTTCCTCGCCTTTCAGGAAATCGGCGCGTCGTGACTTCACTCGCAACGCTTCGAGTTCGTCGATCAACTTGGCGTTGTGAACGAAAAATGCGGCGGTGCAGTCAAAGTCTCGTTCGACCAGTCCGTGCTGAATCAGCAACCGCCGCGCGGCGACGGCATCAATCCGTCCCAACCGAACTTTGCGGCGCGGCACGATCGTCAGTCCGAATAACGATACCCGCTCGAAGGCCATCGCCGAGCCGGCCGAGCGATCCCAATGCGGCTCGCTGTGAGTCCGCGTGACGAGATGCTCGGCCAGCGATTCGATCCAAGCCGGGTCGATCCGAGCGACCGTGCGCAGATAGCGCTTGCTGGTCTCGATCAACTCTGCCGCGACGATCCACTTCGGCTTCGAGCCAAACGTCCCCGACCCCGGCCAGACGACCGCTTTCATGCCGCCAGCCGCCGTGTACTCGATCGATTCGCTCTCGCGATTCGCGATGCTTGCGAGGAAGCCGGTGAGCAGCGCGCGATGGATGGCCGTCGAACTGGTGCCCTGCTCATTCTCCCTCTCCCTTTGGGAGAGGGCCGGGGTGAGGGATGCGGTCAACGGTTGACGTCCTTTTTGAGCGGCTGGTCTGCCGCTGCTGTTCCGCGTTCGAGAGTCGCTTGGCCGTTCGGCCCTCACCCGGCCTTCGGCCACCCTCTCCCGAGGGGAGAGGGGCGCGTCGGTGGCCGAATCGGCCCACTGACGTTGTCCGACTTTCAATCCGTTCTCCTTTGCCAACTCCACCAATTGGCGATGCACGTCGGCCCACTCGCGCAGTCGATTGAAATTCAGAAAGTTTTGCAGGCACGCTTTGCGGACTTGGCTGTTCGAGAGCGTGTCCTTCAAGTGATGGAAGAAGTCCCAGAGCTTCAAGAGGCTCAGGAAGTCCGAGTCGGGGTGTTGAAACGGTTTGTGCTTCTCGTCGGCTGCCTGTTGCTTGTCGAGCGGCCGATCGCGCGGGTCTTGAGCCTCCAGTGCGGCGGCGATGATCAGGACGTCGTTCAGGCAACCCTCATCGTGCCCCGCGACGATCAGCCGAGCGATCCGCGGATCGACCGGCAGTCGGGCCAGCTTGCGGCCAAGTTCGGTCAGTTCGTTTCGATCGTTGACCGCTCCGAGTTCAAACAGCGTCTTGTAGCCGTCGCGAATGGCCGTCGGCTTCGGCGGTTCGAGAAACGGAAAGTCTTCGATCGCTCCAAGGTTGAGCGACTGCGTTTGCAGAATCACCGACGCGAGGTTCGTGCGCAGAATCTCTGGCGGAGTGAATCGCTCGCGAGTCTTGTAGTCCGCCTCGTCGAACAGCCGGATGCAAACTCCCGGCCCGATGCGCCCGCACCGCCCCTTGCGCTGATCGGCTGACGCTTGCGAGATCGGCTCGATGGGCAAACGCTGCATCTTGCTCCGCGCCGAGTATCGGCTGATCCGTGCGGTGCCAGTGTCGATGACCGCTCGGATGCCGGGGACCGTCAGTGAGGACTCGGCGACGTTCGTCGCGATGACGATGCGACGCTGGCCGGGACGCGGCTCGAAGACACGCTGCTGTTCCGCGAGTGTCAGCCGCGCGTACAGCGGCAAGATTTCGACATCAGCTTTGTTCCCCTTGCGACCGCCAGTGATGTTGAACCGCGCTCGCAGCAGCTTCGCCGTTTCGTGAATGTCCCACTCAGTCGGCTGAAAGATCAGGATGTCCCACAAGCCCTCGGCGACGAGTTCATCGACGGCGGTGAGGATCGCCTGCTGAGGATCGAGGTCGTGTGAAAGGGATGAGGGGCGAGGGACGAGGGGTGAGGAAGACGCTGATGGAATAACGGGCACTTCACTACTCGCCCCTCGTCCCTCATCGCTCGCCCCTCCGACCGGCCGCCAACGGACTTCGACCGGGTACATCCGGCCGGAGACCTCCAGAATCGGAGCCGGGCCGGCGCTCGAACCGAAGTGCTCCGCGAACCGCGCCGCGTCGATCGTGGCCGACGTGATGATGACTTTTAGGTCCGGCCGCTTCGGCAGCAGTCGCTTCAAATAGCCGAGCAGGAAGTCGATGTTCAAACTCCGTTCGTGAGCCTCATCGACGATGATCGTGTCATACTGGTCGAGGAACCGGTCGTTGCGAGTTTCGGCCAGGAGCACGCCGTCGGTCATCAGCTTGATGAGCGTGTTCGGCTGCGTCGCGTCGGTGAAGCGAATTTTGAAACCGACCGCGCTGCCGAGCGTCGTCTTCAATTCGTCAGCGACGCGCGCCGCAATTGTCCGTGCGGCAACTCGACGCGGCTGTGTGTGACCGATCAAACCGCCAACGCCTCGCCCCAACGACAAACACAGCTTCGGCAACTGCGTCGACTTGCCCGATCCGGTCTAGCCGCAGACGATGACGACTTGGTGTTCGCGAATCGCGGCTTCAATCTCAGCCCGCTTGGCCAGGATCGGCAATTCGGAGTCGTACTCGATCTTCGGCACGCTGGCCGCACGGCTTTCTCGGCGAGCACTCGACCGACGGAACCCCTCGTCCAACTTCGCCAGCAATGCGTCGATCGGCCGCTTCGCCTTTTCGGACTCCCGCAGTTGCCGAACTTGTTGCCGCAGTCGATGCCGGTCGGACTGCATGGTCTCGGCAAGTCGGAGTTCCCAATCCGTGAGCATCAAGGTTGCCCTGAAAAAGTAGACGAGTCACTCCGTGACTCGAATTTCCGGTCACGGAGTGACCGGTCTACTTTTCACGGCCGTCGCATTCAAGCCGCAGACGAATGCGGAACAAAGTCGCTTACAGGTCGTCATCCAGGCCGTCGTCACCAGCTTCCGAGTCGGTCAGCAAACGGACATCGCTCTGAGAGGCCTTCCCCATTGGGACGACGTCACCACTGTCACTGTAAGACACTTTGACAGGACGAACGTCGTCGTCATCCTCGTCCATCCGGTCCTCGTCAGGCTGACGCTTGGGCATCGCGATCATGACCTCGGTGCCGGCGTCGTGTTCGACCATGTCGGGATCGTCGGGGCCGAGATGCACTTTGTACTTCGCGTTCGCAAAGGCCAGTTCATCGCCGGGCAGCAAGGCTCCGCGAGTGACTCGCTGGCCGTTGACCTTTGTCCCGTTCGTGCTGCCGAGGTCGCGGATGAACAGCAGCCCGTCGGTCTTCACGATCATGCAATGCAGCTTCGAGATGCTGCTGCGATCAATGAAGATGTCGCAGACGCCACGCTTGCGGCCGACGATCGTCACGTCCTTTTTCAGACGAATGGACCGTTCGCCGTCAGTAGAGATGAGCTTGGCTTCCATCGTGGACCTTTGAGGTGTGACCTCCGAACCATCGCGAAGTGCTTTCGCGGCAACAGGTTCAACACTGTTCCACGGAAACCTGGGTCTGTCAAGCAGCCGATTGGATTGCTTGAGAACCGGGCCGAGCGTCGCTAACTTGCCCCGCTCGCTGCGCCAGGGCTGGCTCCGGGGAGGGCAACTTCTGCCCCCTGCTGTGTTTGAGTGATCCGGGTGGACCGTGTTTCTACCGCCTGACGCAGCCTCCATT
>SYJG01000302.1 GCA_005798445.1 Planctomyces sp. | reverse complement strand
GGCAACGGCACGCAAGACATTTTTTACGAGGACGGTGAAGTTCATTTCTTCTCGGCACATCGCTCGCCGTTTTATCCCGGCACCGGCGACGTCGACGAAACCGGCAAAGGCAAAGGCTTGGGAGCGGTCTTTAATTTGCCGGTGAAGTTTGGCACGGCACGACGCGAGTATCTCGCTCGGTTCGAGACCATGTTGATCGACGCTGCGAAACGCGCCCGGCCAGAGTTGGTGCTGATCAGCGCGGGATTCGACGCGCACGTTCAAGACCCGATCGGATCACTGGGCTTGGAGACCGAAGACTTCGAAACGCTCAGCAAGTGGGTGCTCGGTGTCGCGAAGGACTATTGCGGCGGCAAAGTCGTGAGCCTGTTGGAAGGGGGCTACAATGTCGCCGCGCTGGCCGACTGCGTCGCGCTCCATCTGAGCGTGATGAATGGCGAATAGGATCAAGCATTGTGTGTCGTTGGTTCGTCTCGTGCCACAATGACGCCGGACGATGGCGAAACGTACTCATTCACTTGCTTGGGCCGCCGTTTCGCCACCAGCGAAGTTCGTTGGCTCCGCGTTCGGCGCAGGCGACGATGTCCAGGCGACCGTCTTTGTCGAGATCGGCGAGGATCACGGTCACGGCGTTCGACCAGTTCTGCTTGATCGAGTGTGCCTTCCAACCGGTCTTCGGGTCGCCGGTGTTCTCAAACCAAGTGAGTTGTCCCGCCGGACTCCAAGCAGTGGCAACGACATCCTGATCGCCGTCGCCGTCGAGGTCTCCGGCAACTGCCTCGAAGCCTTGGGGGAATCCGCCTGCAATCAGGTGCTTCTTCCATTCGGTACCGAGGCCCGGCTTGCCGACGTTCTCGTACCACGCGACTTGATGTGAGTCGGGCGAGTTCGCCGCCACCGGAGCCACGATGCCGAATGCCATCAGCACGTCGAGATCGCCGTCGCCGTCGATGTCCGTCGGATGTCCGTGTGTCGGCGCGACGGTCTTGTCGTCGATGACGGTTTTCTTCCACGGCTCGGCGGCGGGCTTGCCGGAGTTCGCGAACCAGAGGACTTGATTCGTCGTCCGCGCGGTGCCGAGCAGATCGGGCTTGCCGTCTCGATTGAAGTCGGCGACGGCAATCGTGCGGGTTTCGCCGATGTCGTTGACGATCTCGCGCCGCTGCCACTTGTCACCGTTGCCGGGAGCACCGACGTTCTCGAACCACTCGAATCGGTTGCCAAGCCGCCAACTTGAAGCTGCGACATCGAGATCGCCGTCGGCGTCGAAGTCCGCCAGCGCGACGTCATACGAGCCGGGGACTTCGCCTCGCTGAGCAACTCGGTGCAGCTTCCACGGCTGCGCGATCGTCTCCTTGCCGGGATTCTCGAACCAGCGGATGTCCGACAACAAATTGTCCACAATGACAACATCGGGTCGGCCATCACGATTGATGTCGCCGATCGCGTGGCGTTCGAGCCGGATCGGCTGCTCGCTCTGCCCCGCGTACTTTTGAATGAACGAATGCTGGAAGCTCCCTTTGCCGTCGTTTCGCAGCAGATACAGATTGCTGTTCGGCTCGGCGTCGGAGCTGGTGAGGTCGAGATCGCCGTCCCCGTCGAGATCGAACGCCGCGCAGGCATACGAGTAAGTGTAGTTGCCCAGCAGTCGTTGCTCGACGAACTTGAGCGGCCCAGCCTCGATCGCCTTCGATGGCTCGACGGCGGCGGACGGTTCGCCGCGCGGATCGAGCAGCGTCGAGATGACCTGCGCGTAGACTCGGTGCCCGAAGTCGTTCGGATGATTCACGCCGTTGCCCGATTGATCCCAGTCCTTTTTCAGTTCGAGGAAGCCGGTCCAAATCGACGTCAGATCCGCCAGCGCGACGCCCGATCCGCAGAGTTTGGCCAGCGCGTCGCGATACTCCGGGAACAGCTCATGTTTGAGTCTGGTCCAATCCCGATTGCCGCGCATCGACGCCACCAGAATGAACTCGACGTCGGGGAGCCGTTCGCGAATCTTGGCCATGACCGCTTCGGTGTTGGCCTGATAGTCCTTCGCGGATCGACCGGCCGAATCGTTCATTCCGAAGGCCACGATCACCAGGTCGGGGCGAGGCTCAACAACCTTGTCGATCATCGTCAGCACCCAGCCAGTGTCGGTGCCGCTGACGGACGGGTTTTTGAGCGAAACCTGGTTCCGAAATCGTGCCTCAAGATGACGCCGCAGCAATTCGGGAAACGCGGGCTGAAACGGAGCACCCTCGGCCCAGCCGGACGCATTGCACCCCGCCGAGATGCTGTCCCCCACAACCACGATCGACAACGGTTGCCGACTGACCAACTTGCCCACCGATCGCGGCAACGCCAGCGGATCGAACTTCGGCACGGCGGACTTCCACAAATCCGGCGCGTGCCGGTAGGTGATGCAGGTCTGCATCTCGGCGTATTCGAGCCGCGCACCAAAAAAGATTTCGCCGTTGCCGTCCCGATGAGTCAGCTCGTACTTCTGAGTCTTCGCCGGCCGCCGCAATTCTTGAGTGGTCTTCGTCGGGATCCGCGACCCGGCCGGAATCACGATCTCACGCGAGTCCGGCTTCCAGACGAAATCCTTGCCGTTCTCGTAGGTCACATCGCCGACGGAATTCTTGACCGCGAGCACTTCGCGAATCGGAAACAGCACCGACGCCCGCGCCTCGCCGGTCTTCTCGTCCTTGATGAACAGCACCGACTCCCCTTCGGCGACCTCTCCCTGCCAGAAGGGCCGCAGCGCTTCGGCCGAGTATTGCCACGTCGGCTTCGCTGGCTCTTGGGCAGCGGCGAATGTGAAGACACAAACAAGAAGGAAGAAAGGGTACGACGAATTTAGGGAGACGACGAATGGTCGCCTCGCTGCCGCTGTTCCCACTCGTCGTCTCCTTAAATTCGTCGTACCCTCTTCTGCCTTCCTCATGGTCGCACTCCCCGGATCAACATTCGAGTCTTCCCAAAACAAGCCACCAATCCGATCGCACACTTCGTCAGTCGCAGGTGAGTTTGCATGGTCCGAATCGCCCGGGCCGAGATGTCATCAGCGACCGCCTCCACCTGCACGCAAACCTTGTGATCGACGATGATCGGTGAAATGCGGCTCTCCGGCAAACGACGCTCACGGAACAGAGGCTCGACACGCGGCTCCGACTCACAGGCCAGTCCGGAACCCTGCCATTCGACCTGCGCCAGACTGTGATATGTGGTCGCGGTGTAGCCCAGCCCGACATCCTGATGAAGACGCAGCAACCCTTCGCGGATCGACCGCAACACCGGCTTGAGGGATTCGGGGATGAAGTCGGCGATGTGGTCGTAGTCTTCCTCCACCGCAGCCTCCGGTGGCTGAAACGGAATCCGTTCGATGTTCGCGCTGTCCATCGCGAAGTTGATCAACAGCCCCAGGTCGAGTTTCCAGAACTTCAAATAACTGATCGTCTGCGAGACATTCTCCGGAGCGAACCCTTCGATGTGATGCTTCAGTTCCAGGACGATCCGGTCGGCCACGACCAAGTCTGGCTCGAAGACATCGACGCATTGGCCGCGATAATGGAATTCGCGCCGCGTTGCGGGCTTCGCCAGGAATGGAATCCCTTTTTCACGCAGACGGTGTTCCATCGCCTTCTGGTAGCACTCTTCGCGGAGTCCCGGACCGACTTCGTTATGCACGTCGAAGACGCAGCCGACGATTTGGTACGACAAATCCTTGTGAAGAATCTCGGCGGGCATGGGGGACACCGAAGGGTTCGACGGATGAATAGGGTACGACGAATTGAGGGAGACGACGAATGGGAGGAAATCGTGATGCGATCTTGCGTCAACGGCGTCTCTGAGATTGATGAGTTTGAAAAGTCAGGCATCAAAGTGTTGAGGCGGCGATGAAAGGTCTTATTCGTCGTCTCCCTCAATTCGTCGTACCCTTTCCTCTTCACCCAAACAACTCCACCACATGCTCCCCACCTTCCATCACGGGGACGGGCCGACCGAGTGCATCCAGAACTCGAGTGTCGGGCGAGATGCCCAGCGCGTGAAAGATCGTCGCGCCGAGGTTCAGCGGGCTGACCGGTTTGTCCTGCGGATACGCGGCGTCTTTGTCCGAGCGGCCGTAGACCGCGCCGCCGCGAATGCCCGCTCCGGCGAGCACGGCGGGGAAGCAGTAGCCCCAGTGATCGCGGCCCCAATTCGCGTTGCCTCGCGGAGTGCGGCCCATCTCGCCGAGGCACACGACCAGCGTCTCGTCAAGCAACCCTCGTTGCTGCATGTCGTCCAGCAGTGCCGAGAGACTTTGATCGAGACCCGGCAGCAAGTGCTTGCCGACGTCGTTGGAGTGCTGATGGCTGTCCCAACTGTAGCCGTCCGGGCAGTCCCACAAGACAGTGACGAACCGAGCACCCGCTTCGATCATGCGGCGGCCCATCAGCATTGACTGGCCGAACAAGTGCCTGCCGTAGCGGTCTCGCAACGGGGCCGACTCGCGGCGGATGTCGAACGCCGCTCGCATCTTTTCCGAGGTGACGAGGTCCATCGCTCGTCCGTGCAGTCGGCCGAAGTCGCGCACGCCGCGCGATTGATCGAGTTCTCGCTTTGCGGCGTCGAATTGAGTCAGCAGACTCTCGCGTCGCGACAACCGGTCGAGCGTTATGTCCGCGTGTGACTCGACTCCTTCGACGCGGAAGGTCAGTTCTTCGTCGGTGCAGTCGCGGAAGTACGGGTTGTCCTTCGCGTCTCGCTTGGCGACCTTCGTCGCGAGCGGGTTGCAGCCCAGGCCGAGCCAGCCAGCGTATTGCCCCGATCGGTCGTAGCCCTGGATGTGTCCGAGCCGATTCGGCAGGTAAACAAAACTCGGAAAGTCGCGGCGCTGATCGGCGGGTCGCTGCGCGTCCGTTCGCTGATCGAGGTACTCGACGACCGAACCGAATGCCGGCCAATCCTTCTCGGTCGCGTTCACGCGTTCCGGACCACGTTCGGCGGGAGGCATTTCGTGGCCGGTCTGAATGATGTGGCAGGCGTTGTGATCATTCTGCCCGTGAGTCATCGTCCGAATGACGGCGTACTTGTCCGACATCGCCGCCAGCTTCGGCAGATGATCGCTGACGAGCAGCCCCGGCGATCGCGACGCGATCGGCTGATACGGCCCCCGAATTTCCTTCGGAGCCTCCGGCTTCATATCGAACGTCTCGAGCTGGCTCGGCCCACCGAACAGAAACACGAACATCACCGACTTGGCCTTCGGAGCGATGATCGCTCCGGCCTCTTCCGCCGCGAGCAGCGTCGGCAAACTGGTCCCCAGCAGTCCCGTCCCCGCTGCGCGAATCACATCGCGGCGAGTGACGCCGTTGCAAACTCGTTGGCTTGAACCTTGGATCGTCAGCATTGGTAGGTTCTCGATTCATTAGCCGGCACGCGCTAGCGTCCGGTTCCGTCTGATTCTTGGAAAACCGGTCGCTAGCGCGATCCGGCTGATCTGCAATCGTCTATTGGCCAACGGCTTCGGCTGACAAGGAGCGCCATTTCAGTAGGTCAGCTTAGAAAGGCTGACTTACTCCGTCAAAACCAGTTTGCGTTGCCGTTCGAATTCCTGACGGATTTGATCGGCGGATAAGGCTCGTTGCTCCAACCGAATCTCGTCCAATTGGCCGTGAAACGGCTGCGACTTCGTGGCGACGTAGTGGCCGAACTCCAGCGGATAGCCGGCGGCGGCTCCGATCGCTCCGTCGTTGCGGGAGCTTTCGGCAGAGAGTTTGCCATCGACGTAGATTCGTTTGTGCTTTGCCTGCGTGTCGAACACGACGGCCACGAACGACCATGCTTTTGGAGGGAGCGGCTGCTTTGCGGCGAGCGTGTCCCAAGCTTTGTCTTCGGCGGTGCGAGTCTCGAAGCGAGGGATCGCATCGGTGCCGAGGTAGATGTTCCAGCCATGCTTCGAAACCAGATAGCCGTTGCCGGTGATCGACTCCGGGCGGACCCACAGCGAGATCGTCAGCGGGCCGGTCAGCCGCAGCGTCGTTGCGTTGCCGGAGGAAGCGGACGAAGACTTGCCGTCGAACGCCAACGCACCCGATTTCTTGTTCGCGCGTGCGACGAGTTTTGATCCAGCCAATTCCAGCGAATGCCGCCCCGCTCGATCGCGCACCGTGCGCGTGTCGGTGGTCTCGTCATCGAACGAGTAGTGCAGCACGAGATCGTTCGGCGCGGCGACAGGTGTCGTCGATTTCGGGGCAGGCTTGTCGGCGACGGCCAGTTCGTCCGGAACCGGAGTCCGATAGATGTCGAAGCCGCCGTCGCGCATCGACACGAACGCGATCGACTTCCCGTCGGGAGACCACGCCGCGTGATCGTCGGTCGCCGAGTGCCGGGTGAGGTTCCGCTCGTCCGAACCGTCCGCGCGCATCAGCCAGATGTCGTAGTTGCCGCCGCGGTTCGACGTGAAGCTCAACCAGCGTCCGTCGGGGGACCAGCGCGGGTGAGCATCGACACCCGGCGTGCGAGTCAGTCGGGTCAGCTCGGTCCCGTCGGGCCGCACTTTGTAGATTTCGATGTTGCCGTCTCGATCGGTCGCGAACGCGATCCAGTCGCCGTCGGGAGACCAATCGGGCTGATGGCAGTACGAGCCGTCGACCTGCAAAATCTGAGCGAGGTTCTTGCCGTCGGCATCCACGACAAACAGCCGCTCGGTCGTGCTGACCGCGACCAACCGCTTGCCGTCGGGCGAGAAACACGGCTCCTCGCCGATGCTCACCCCCTGGCTGGGAACGAGCTTTCGCAGGCCGGTCGCTTTGAATTCGGAGTCGATGTCGCAGACGAGCGTGTCCTTCGACGAGTTCCCCGTGTCGTTCCCTCCGCCAGAAATCACCAGCCGTTTGCCATCCGGCGACCACGACGGATGCTCTTGAATCTGCACCTCGCGATCGAACTCGGCCAGCAGGCGGCGGTCGTCGGTACCGTCCGCTTTGACGAGATGCAGCCCAACCAAAATCTGATTGGCCGCTCGCCGGTTGGCGTAATGCCGCGAGTACGCGATATGCGAACCGCTCGGCGAGTAACGCAGGAAGAACTTCGAGAAGTGCGTTTTCGTCAGGCGGGTGACGGGGGCGGGATCGTCGGCTGCGGCTTGTGTTGGCGATCCGATTGCCTGCAGGAGGAAGTACAGGAGGAAAGAGTACGACGAATTGAGGGAGACGACGAATGGGAAACGCTTATTCGTCGTCTCCCTCAATTCGTCGTACCCCTTCTTCTTCGGCATGTCGTGAAACATCGTCACTGCCTCCGAGCAACCTCATCCCAATTCGCTGATCGGCGTGCCGAGTACTTCGGAGCCTTTGACAAACAGTTCGAGTTTGTCGAGCCCCATCTTCTCCAGCACCGTGACGTGCAGATCGACGGGATGAATCGGTCGTGAGGCGGGATATCCGCCGTCGGCCGTGCTCGAACCGATGACCATGCCGCCCGGAGTGCCGCCACCCGCGACGACCAGCGAATAGCCGAACGGCCAATGTTCTCGACCGCCGATGCTGCTGATTTCCGGGCTGCGACCGAACTCGCCCATCGCGATGACCAGCGTCGAGGCGAGCAAGCCTCGCGCATCGAGATCATTCAGCAGCGCGGTGAAGGCGCGGTCGAAGATCGGGCAGAAGCGGTCCTGCATCCGTTCGAAGAGGCGGTAGTGCAAGTCCCAGCCGCCGTCGCCACCTTGCTGTTCGTCCTCGGCGTCGCCACTCCAGTTGACTTGCACGAACGGCACACCCGACTCGATCAGCCGCCGACCGAGAATGCAGTTCTGACCGAACACCGTGTGCCCGTATCGCTCGCGCAGCTCGACTGGTTCTTCGTCGATGTTGAGCGCTCGCTTGGCGTGCGTCGATGTCAGTAGGCCGAACGCCTTGCGTTGTAGATCGTCGAACCGCGACGCATCGGCCGCTTCGGCTCGGCGTTGAATCTCGTCCAATCCGGCGAGGAGCGATTTGCGATCGGTCAGCCGCGAACCGGCGACTCCGGCGATCGGCTCAATCGACGGCGGAATCTTGAAGCCCTCTTCGTGCGTGAAGCTGTCGATGCGGAACGGATCGTGAGCCGCTCCCAACGCTCCGGCGAGTTGCCCGCGCAAATCGGCTCCGCTGACTTTGCAGTTCGGCCCGATGGCCGTGAACGCCGGCCACTCACCCGCGCGACGTCGAGTGAGATACGAGACCAGCGAACCCATGCTCGGCCGAACGCGACCGGGAAACGGCACCGCTCCTGACGCCTGCGAGCCGTTCGTACTTCCCGTCAGCGCGACCGTGCCACCTTGATTGTGGTCCTTCATGTCGTGAGCCATGCTGCGGATGATCGTGAACCGCTTCGAGTTCGCCGCGCACATCGGCAACAGTTCGCTGATCTGCATCCCCGGCGAGGCCGTCGCGATCGGCGAGTAGCAGCCCCGAATCTTCGCCGGAGCATTCGGCTTCGGATCCCACATCTCGTGATGGCTCGGCCCGCCCCACATCCACAGCAGCAGCACCGACTTCACGGGTGAGTTCGACTCCGCCCGCGCGGCTCCAGCCAGCCACTGCGGCAGCGACAACCCCAACGCCGAGCAGGCACCCATCTGCAACAGCTCGCGCCGCCGGATGTGCTGGCAATCCTGAGTCCGAAGGTTTCCGAGGCCGATCATCTCACTTCCTCACAAAAAGGATGGAAGAGATTGAGTCCGAGCAAGAGGGCAACACAATGCCACAATCGGCCGTCGCAAGCAAGAGTCTTCTGAACCTCAGCGGGCGCTGCTGCGGGATTCAAGCGAATCCCAGTCGAGGATCAATTCGCCGCCCTGCGACAGGTGCTGGTGTTTCCAATTCGTGAGCAAGTCCTGGCAAGCGTGGTCGATGTACGACACCTCTTCGACGTGCATGTGGACGATGGCGTTGCCGGGGAGCGATTCGAGAGCTTTCGCGATTTGAGGGACTCGGAAAAAGGTCGCGGCTCCGCGGAGACGCAGGTTGATCGTGCGGTTGTCGGCGGTCTCTTCGCGTTGAATCTCCAGGTGCGACAGCGTGTAAAGCAGGCGGCCGCTCGCCAACAGCAGGCCGCCGATAACACCGGTCAACAAGTCCGTGACCACAATCAGGACCACGGTGGTGAGGTAGATCACGATCTTGAAGCGGCCGTACTCGCCCAGCTTTTTCGCGATGCCGAAGTTCATCAGCTTGACGCCGGTGTAAACCAGGATCGCCGCCAGCGACGAGGTCGGGACTTGCCGCAGGATTCCGGTGAGCAGCGTCACGGCTAGCAACAGCCAGACACCGTGCAGGATCGCGGAGAGTTTCGTCTTTGCACCCGCTTCCACATTCGCCGAACTGCGGACGATCACGCCGGTGATCGGCAAGGCTCCGACCACACCGCAGAGCATGTTGCCGACTCCTTGAGCGGTCAGTTCGCGGTCGTAGTTGGTGCGGAGCGTCGGCGTCATGCGATCGACGGCCGAGGCGGAGAGCAGCGTCTCGGCACTGGCAATGACCGCCATGCCGACGGCGGCGGCGAGTATCGAACGCCAGTCATGCCATTCAGACAGGCCGGAGACGGCGGGCCACTCGACCGCATCGAGCAATCGTTCGGGCAGATCGACTCGCTTGAGTTCGAGCCGAAATGCAACGCATACAACGGTGGCGACGACCACAGCCACGAGCGGCGCGGGGACAATCTTCAGGCGTTTCGGAACGAGTGATTTCCAGAACACGAGGATGGCAAACGTCACCGCTGCGACGATCGCCGGGCCGCTCAAACCGCCGACCGCCACGATGCCGTTCCAGGCGGCCTGTGGGATGCCGGCCAAGTTCGCCACGCCGCCGCCGAGCGGTTTGCCATCCAGCATGATGTGAAACTGACTGCCAAAGATCAGCAGCCCGATCCCTGACAGCATCCCTTCGATCACGGCGGGCGAGACCGCTCGATACCACTGGCCCAGCTTGCAGACGCCCGCGAGGAATTGCAGTGCGCCGGCAATCAGCACGATCAAACCGATCTTTTCGTAGCCGTGAGTCCGAGCCAGTTCATAAACGACGACGCTCAGCCCAGCAGCCGGGCCGCTGACTTGCAACGGGCTGCCCCCGATCAATCCGACCACGATCCCGCCGATGATTCCGGTGATGATCCCGACGCTCGCCGCTTTCTCAGGCGGAACTCCCGACGCGAGGGCGACTCCCATGCACAAAGGCAGGGCCACGAGAAACACGACAATCGACGCCAGTAAGTCGGCAGCGAATGTTGAATCGGATTGATTCGGCCGAGTCAGTGACATGAATTTCCTTTTTCATTCTGCATCAACTCGTCCGAAGCGTAAGGCGAACGGCAACAGAAAAGTAACCTCGAAGCGTCAGCGAGGGCGAGCGCTCCACGAACCGATAAATCCCGACTTCCGAACTCTGTGAAGCGCTCGCCCTCGCTTACGCTTCGAGGTTGTGAGTTTTTGGAGCCGCGTCCGTCAGGAAGCGGTGATTTCGAGGACTGCCAACCGCTTCCTGACGGGCGCGGCTCCAATAAATCACAGCCTCTTCGGGTTACTTATGCCTTGCTGCGGCTTAATTGGGTCATCTGGCGCATGGTTTTGTCGAAGCCCTC
>SYJG01000301.1 GCA_005798445.1 Planctomyces sp. | reverse complement strand
GGCCGTCATGTTCTTGTGAACAATGCCGATGCCTCCCTCTTGAGCTAAAGCAATCGCCATCTCGGCTTCGGTGACAGTGTCCATCGGACTGCTGACGACCGGAATGCTGATCGTCACGTTTCGAGTCAGCCGCGACGAGACATCAGCCTCATTCGGCATGACTTCCGAATAGGCCGGCTCCAACAACACGTCATCAAAAGTGACTCCGCGAGTCACAATGCGATCTTCCATCTCAGTTCACTCCATCTTGGCAACAGGAACTCAAACTCTGCGTGGCTGCCGGATGATAGGCATCAGGGTGGCGAAGTTGGAGTCGTGCGGGGGACTAGGCAACTTAGTGCCCACTTGTGTGCCGCGTCCGCCCGAATTGGCCGCTCCCGCCGCTTGAATCGAAAGGGGCGTGTCCGTGCGGCCGATACCTCCGAGCAGAGCACGCCAAGTTGTGAAGTGGCACAGTTTGTAACCCGACGCGTGAGCGAGGGCGCGCGCTTCAAAACGTGAGGAATTGAACGTCGATGGAGCGTTCGCCCTCGCTTACGCGTCGGGTTACAAGTTTCGTAGTTTCACAAATTGGCTTGCCCTGAGGCCTCCGAGCAGACAAAGCGGGCTGCGGACGGAAAATCCGTGCGACGAGCAGTCCCAAATCCCAAGCGAGCCAAGGATGGCCAATCTCGAAACTCCGCCCAACTCGATGACATTTCCGAGCGGCCGATTGGCGGGACTGGATGCCCTGCGTGGCGGAGCCATGCTGCTGGGCATCTTGCTCCATGCAGCGATGGCCTACATGCCGACACGAATTCCACACATGCTGTGGCCCGTGTTGGATGACCAGACGACGTGGGTTTGTGACGTCGTTTACTGGGGCGCTCACACGTTTCGGCTGCCGCTGTTTTTCTTTTTGTCGGGCTTCTTGACCGAGCAACTCTTTCAAGCACGCGGTGCACGAGCTTTTCTGGATCAGCGAGTCCGTCGGCTCGCGATCCCTTATGTGGCCAGCCTTGGGACCGTTTTGCCCATGGTGTTCGTCGTGTGGTCGCTGGGCTGGATCATCGCAGGGCGTTGCACTCTGGAAGAAGCACTGCACCCGCTGATCCCGTTCGAGCCAGAACTGGAGGCGAACTATTTTAATCCGGCGCATTTATGGTTTCTGATCGACTTGATGATCTTCAATGCCGTCTATTTTTTCCTGCGTCTGGAATGGCCGGGCGCGGCCGACACGGAACACAGCTGCCGAATTTGGCGAGCCGGAACGTGGCTGACACCACTGGCTCTGACGGCTCCTGCCGCGATGTTGTTGTGGGGCAGCACGTCGCCGGTGACGGAGTTTCATAATTCCTTCCTGCCGCATTCGGGTCGGCTGTTGTACTACGGCTTGTACTTCAGCGTGGGGGCGATGGCTT
This sequence comes from Planctomyces sp., assembly GCA_005798445.1. Taxonomy (GTDB): domain Bacteria; phylum Planctomycetota; class Planctomycetia; order Planctomycetales; family Planctomycetaceae; genus SXKJ01. The sequence goes on along the minus strand of SYJG01000301.1, from coordinate 12,892 downwards.
ATCGAACACGCGAGTCATTCGTCGGAGCGATTCAGCATTCGACCGCTCACCTGATTGGTGCGGTGGTGGCGATCGGAGTTTCGCTGATGACTCTCGAACCGGTCATCACGGGAACGGCCGGACTCTGGACTCGCTGCGCCTTCGCCTGGAGCGTGACGTCAGCGGCATGGTTTTCCATTTTCGGATTGATGGGAGCGGTCATCCGTCATCAAGCCGACAGCCCGCGATTGCGATACCTCGCCGATTCGTCGTACTGGATGTTTCTGATTCACTTCCCGGTTGTCGGCCTGGCTCACATCGCGTTGCGACCGCTGACTTGGGTGCCAGAACTCAAGATGCTGGTCGCCTTCGGCATCACGGTACTGCTCGGCTTTGGGAGTTACTTCGCGTTCGTGCGACACACGATCATTGGCCACTACTTGCACGGTCGCCGCGATCGAAGCACTTCCGTTCCCGCTTCTCTCGACGCCGTCTCGACGGGCGTTCGACGAGCGGCGTAGTGAGGCGACCGATGAAACGCAGACTTCAATTCTGGATCGCCGATGTCGGGCTGGCAGCGCTGGCGCTGGGCTTTTTCTCGCTGACACTTCTGTACGCCACAGCGACTCTGGCCGGCGTACTGTTCGGACTGGTCCATGTTTGGGGTCTCCTCACGGATCGTTCGCCGTTGCGCTGGTTGGCGATTTCACCGCTCGTGTACATCGTCTGGCTCAACACGTTTCTGATCGCCTGCGCGATCGACATTCAAATCTGGCGTTTGTTGTTCCGCTTTGAGAAACCGCGCCGAGCGTCAACCTCGGACACGTTCGCGGGCTGGTTGCAATTTCAATTGGCGGTCGCGAGCTACTTGCGGGAGCGCGTCGTCTGGTCGCTGCCCCTGGCTCAGGCGTACTTGGTGGTTCCAGGCTTGCGGCATCTCGTGCTGTTGGCGTGTGCTCCGCGAGTTTCGCTCGGACATGACAGCGTACTTTTCGGAACCGTCTACGACCCTGACCTGACGGACATCGGCGAAGGAGTCATCGTTGGAGCGGGAAGCTCGGTCGTCGCACACACCGTCACGACGACGCGTGATGGGTCGCGAGTTCTTGCAACGGCTCCGATCGTCATCGGCCCCCGCGCGGTGATCGGCGGCCACGCACACATCAATCCCGGAGTTCGCATCGGTGCCGATGCTCTGATCGAACCGGTGAGCTACGTCGCCGCCTTCACCGTCATTGGCGAGGGCGAAGTTTGGGGCGGCAACCCCGCGCGATTCCTGCGGCATCGGTTTGAGTCTGCGGACGCGCAGGCGTGTCCGATGCGAATGCTCGACACCAGCGACGACGAAATGGCGCTGCGACAAGTGCTGGCGATCGCCCTCAACTGGCCGATCGCGGAGATTCATTCCGACTTCCACGCGAACGACTGCTCGGCGTGGGATTCGCTCGGACAACTCGCCATCGCAGCGGGACTTCACGATCGCTTCGGCATCGTTGTCCCGGCCGAAACCTGCTTCCGATTGAAGTCGCTGACGGATTTGAGAAACCTGTTGCACTCCAGCAAGTCTGCCGCCGGACTCGGACACACAACGGATGGCCCCCAAAACAACCCGCTTGCAGAGACGCACGGCTTCACGCTCCCGGAGGATCCGGAGTTGCTCCCGCTGCTGGACCACGAGCAAGTCACGCGCGCGTTGTCGAACCGGGAGTCGGTGACGTCACGAACTGAACCGACTGCTCGCGAGCCAGTCTCGGTGGTCGTTGCGGCGACGTTCGTGGCGGAGCCGCTGGCGAGCACCCTCAAAACTTGGAGCCGAGCCTTTGAAGTTTCGGTGGAACTTCGCTTCGCGGGGTTCAATCAAGTGCAGCAGTGTTTGATGACCCCTGGCAGCGAATTCCATCAAAACACGACGGGCCTGAACATGGTCTTGGCTCGGCCCGAAGATTTGTTGTCGAGCGGAACGGACGCCGAAGGGTCCGACTCCGCCGAGTCGTTGTTGTCGGCGATTTCGAGTTTCGCCAAGGTCGCACCGGGGACATTGGTCGTCGCGACATTGCCTCCCGTGGTGTCATCGTTCTGCTCTGCAAGTCGGCAGCAGGTCGAGGCTCTGCGAACTCGTTGGAGCGATCGACTGTCACAGATCGACGGACTTCGTGTTCTCGACTTCAGCGAGATTGTGGAGCGGATCGGCGTCGCGGCGGCTGGCCGAGCGGACTTGGAGGTCATCGCACGCTCGCCGTACACGCCGCGCGTGTTTCAAGAGTTGGGGATCGCGATCGCTCGGCTAGTGCGACAACAGCGAGTCGCACCGGCGAAAGTACTCGCGTTGGATGCCGACGGCATCTTGTGGGGCGGCGTCTTGGGAGAGGACGGCCTGACTGGAATTCAACTCGGCCCCGATCATCCGGGACGCAGCTTTCAGTTGTTTCAAAAGCAAGTGCTCGAACTGAAACGACGCGGCTGCCTGTTGGTGCTGGTCAGTCGCAACGACGAGGCCGATGTCTGGCGTGTCTTCGACGAGCACCCGGAAATGGTGCTCCGCCGACAGGACATCACGGCCGCTCGCATCAATTGGAGTCCGAAGTCGCAGAACCTCAAGGAACTCGCGGCCGAACTCAACCTGGGTCTCGACTCGTTCGTGTTCATCGACGACGACCCGGCGAATCACGCGGAGGTCTCCGCGAACGCTCCCGGCGTGACGGTCGTCCCGATGCCGAGCGATCCCACGCGGTACTGCCAAACGCTGTCGCGGCTGTGGCGATTCGACGCTCCGCAGCTCACCGTCGAAGACCAGAATCGTGCCGAGATGATGCACGCCGAACAGAAACGACAGCAGCAGCTCGAAGCGACGATCGACCTCGGCTCGTACCTGCAATCGCTGCGATTGCGCGTCTCGATGCGTGTCGCGAAAGAGGCGGACCTGCCGCGTGTCTCACAGTTGACGCAGAAGACGAACCAATTCAACACGTCGCTCAAACGGCGGTCATTGGCAGAGGTTCAAGCACTCGCACCCATGCACACGATTTACGTCGTCGAAGCGTCTGATCGCTTCGGCGATTACGGCCTGGTCGGAGTCGCGATTCTCGCTCGCGGCTCAGACCAATCGGCAGGCTTCGTGCTCGACACGCTGTTGATGAGTTGCCGCGCACTCGGCCGAGGCATTGAAGACGCCGTGCTGCACGGACTCGCGTCAGCCGTCTCAGCGGACGGCGGTCGGCGATTGTTGATCCCCTGCGTCGAGGGTCCGCGCAATCAACCTTGCCGTGACTTCTTGGCTCGATCGATGAACCGCTCGGAGACGACCGGCGAGTACGAGTGCTCTGACCTTGCCGCACTCACACGACCGGCTCACATCGACTGGCATGGACCGACAATCCTCGCAGAACGCCAAGCGGCCTAAGCTCGTCGCAGACTTCTGAGAGTTTCGTAGGGTGGGACCAGCTCGCTTCGAGCGCCGGCCCACCGCACTGGAATCAACATCACGCTCGTTGACGACGAAATGGTGGGCCGGCGCGGCGAAACGCCGCTGGTTCCACCCTACTTGCTTCGCTCCTTGAAAACCGATGGCGATAGCTCCTCCTCGCGGAGCGAGGAGGCTACGTTCGCTAGAAATCGCTACGCCGCCTCTCGTTGACCGCTGCGATCGTCGATTCTGGTGGAGGCCAGGGCGACGACGCGATCGGCGAACAGGTCCAGCAACTCTTGAGCGGACTCTTGTGAGAAGACCGCCGAATTGCAGCGAACTCCCAGTCGCAGCTTGTTACTGAAATGCCAGGTCGTGAACGAGGCATGAGTCATTGGCCGAATCGGCGGTGCCGTGTTCATGTCGTCAAAGACGAGATTGCCGAAGATCGGATTCCCGTCTGCGTTCACCGGGAAGTTCGCCGCGATCGCGAGCGACGGATCTCCCAAGCACGAGAAGATCGCTGATCCAAAACTGTGATCGGAATTGACCACGCGGCGAAGTGCTCCGGGAATCCAGTGCAGCACCTTCAACGCGTCCAGGAACGCGGCTCCGAAACGCCAACGTTTGTAGAACTGACTTTCCTGCTGGATCGACTCCAGCAGCCGCTCCGGCTCATGCATCTCCGCGACCGAGCGTTGGAAGGCCACGAAGCCCACGACATTGGCCGCTGGTAACTGGTCGTGCTCCAGGTTCCGCAAGTTGGTGGGGACACGGATCGAAATGTGGTCGGTGTCTTGGAGGCTTCCGTGACGCTGATTCCAGTCGCGAATCGTCAGCATCAACTCACGCACGAGCAGCTCGTTGACCGTCACGTCCCAGCGACGAGCCACGCGCCGCAGGGCGTGTTGTGCCGAAAGCGGCAGCGTCCGAGTCAACGTTCCTGGAGCGGCCAACGGCGTCTGCGACTTCGCGATGAGTCGTGATCCGACGAGCGCAACCGGCGGATGTGCGGAGTAATGCCGAGCGTATCCCAAGACGCGGCGAAACAGCCGCCAGCGTGACATCGACTTGTCCGAGTAGACGTTCAAGCGGGCGCGATTCTTCAGATGCCGCCCTTCGGCGGGTTGGAACGCAGGCTGAACCTTCGCATGCGGAGAAACGACGCGTGTGTACTTCACAAACAGGTCCGACAGAAACTGAATGGCTCCCATGCCATCGCAGCAGGCATGATGAAGTTGCGTGACCAGCCGGGATCGTCCGTTGCCGACACGAACGACAAATCGCACACCGATCTCCCGCCGAAGGTCGATGCCGAGTTCCTCGCTGTCCTGCACCGGTTCGTCGTATGACGCCCAATCGACTAGCGGTTGAACATTCTGCGCCGCGACCCAATTCCAGCGTCGAAAGAAGCTCTGCCGCACGTTCGCTCGGAGCAACGGATGTCGTTGCAACGCCTCCGCGACTCCGGCGTCAAAGGCGGCACGATCGATTTCACCCTCAAAGCTTTGCTCGACCAGAAAGGTCATCCGGTAACCGGGTCGGTCGTCGAGCAGCATGTATTCTTCAAACGGTGCGAGCGGCAGCGGGAACAAGTTCGACATCTTGAGCCTCTGGATCGCACGCCCTGACCGTCGTGGTCGGCGGATCGCGAACAGCAGGCGATATCGACAGGGAGATTGAAGAGATTCATTCCGTTAAAACCCGACCCTCTATGCGTGCTGTCGCGACGTGAGTTGTGCGACTTGTGCCGTCAATTCGTGGCCAGTCAGCCAAGCGGGGCGAACCTCGCCAGTCGTGACCGAGTGTCCGGCAATTCGGGTCCTGACGAATCTTGCCGTGCTGCCAAATACCACGTTTGGAATGGTCGATAGGACGTAGGCCGAATTCGCAAGACACGCCAGCCAGTTCTCCCCGGCGACGGATACTGCGAACGTAGCCGTCTCGCTCCTGCGAGGCGGAACAATGATCACAGACGCTCGATCATCGAGTGGATGCACAAGATCAAATGCTCTGCCTCGCGGGAGCGAAGCCGCTACGTTCGTTTGGTCGCCAGCAACTTGTGCCACTCCCACGGCGACGAGCAACATGATTCATCACTTCTACGAACGCTACAGCAAGCACTTGGTGGCGTTCGTGTTGTTGACGCAGTTGCCGTTGGTGGCATGGTCACTGGGAGTCAAAACCAACAACGACACCGAGACCTGGATGCCGGAGACAACTCCGGCTCGGCAGAAGTTCGAGCAGTTCAAACGCCTCTTTGGAGCGGAAGAGTTCTTGCTCATCGCGTTTGATCAGTCGCATCAAGATGCTCCTGATGCAGCTCTCATCGAGTCGTTGTGCGGTCGGTTGGAACGCTTGCCAAGCGTTCGCCGAGCCGCTTCGCCAGATCGATTGCGTGCGATCATGCGCGACCTGGAAGTTCCCAACGACCAGATCGAAGAGCGATTGAAAGGACTGCTGGTCGCCCGGAGCGGTCCGCTCATCGGAGTTGCCGTGACGTTGTCAGACGCCGGTGCGAAGAACCGTTCACAAACGGTGGCGGACATTCGCGACGTTTTGAAGTACTGCGATCTCGATCAAGAACGCTCGATGTTGGTCGGCGCTCCGTTGTTCTCGGCCGAACTGGATCGACTTGGCGGCAAGAAGGCGAACTCGATTTACTTCGTCATCACGCTCACGATTTGCCTAAGCCTGCTGTACCTGCTGATTCGTGAGTGGCGGCTGACCGGTTTGGTCTACGCCGTCACCGTGTGGACGATTAACGCGACGAACGTGCTGCTGGATGTCGTCGGATTTGAAATGAACTTCGTCCTGTCGGCGATCCCGATCCTGACGATGGTCCTGACGATGGCCGTCTGTGTGCATTACCTCTACTACTTTCAAGAAGCGGTCGAGGAGGGAGCGGCGCATCCCATCGCACGCGCGTTGCAGTTGGCTTGGTGGCCGACCTGCATCGCCACCTTGACGACATGTCTTGGCGAACTCGCATTGTCCGTCAGCGACCTGATGCCAATTCGGAATTTCTCGTACGCCTCGGTCATCAGCTCGATGATGTCGATGATCTGCGGATTGGGTTTGACCCCCGCGTTGCTCGTGGTCTGCCCGACTCTTCCTCGACGAACTCCTGGCAATGCCCGACAAGGACTCTGGCTGGCCAATGCCGTTGTCTCACGCAGCCGGAAGATCGTTTTCGCGACGTTGCTGCTGACGGTTGTGGCGGGAGTTGGCCTCCCGTATTTGACCTCCGACATGAACGTCGCGGAGTTCCTGCCGTCGAAGTCCAAAGTGAAGCAGGACTTCTTGCGAGTCACGAACGAACTTGCCACGACAGACTCCATCGAAGCGGTCATCAACTGCGGAACCGACTCGCGGCCGTTCGTGGAAAAGCTGGCGATGGTCCGCCGCATTGAAGAACGCATCCATCAACATCCCAATGTCGATCAAACTCTCTCGCTGACACGCTTCTTCCCGAAGGAATTGCCAACCGATCCCGTCAAGCTCGGCCTGCTGCTCAAGCGGGCGGAAAGCCGACGTACCGAAGATGAATTCACTTCGCACGGCCAGGAGTTGTGGCGAGTGTCGGTCCGAGTCCGCGTCCCTCGAGGCAAAACACGAGGCCAAGTGATCGACGAACTCACCGAGCAACTTCACGGAGAACCGGTGATGCTGACGGGACTTTCGGCACTGGTGGATTCGGCCAAGCAAGAGATTTTCAACAGTTTCTCGCAGAGCGTCTTCATGGCGTTGGGACTGATTACCGTCGCGATGATGATCTTCTTGAGGTCCGTCTGGCGCGGACTCTTGACGATGGTCCCGAACGTCGCACCGCTCGTCTGGGTCTACGGCGGCATGGCCTGGCTGGGGATGCCCATCGACATCGCGATCATGCTCTCTGGCAGCATCGCGTTGGGAATGTCCGTCGATGGGACGTTTCACTTCATGTCCCGTTTCCGTTTCCACCAACAACGTGCCGAAGCGGAACTGGTGGCGCAGCTCGAGCAGGAAATTCCTGTGGACGACTCGTCCAAGATTCCGATCTCGAAGGCTCTTGAGTTTTCGTGCCCTGCGGAGTTCGCAGCCCGGCACGCCTTGCTCGAATCCAGCATCCCTTTTATTCAATCCACTCTGACAGCGACCGCAGGCATGTTCGGACTGACGCTCAGCCACTTCGCCCCAACCGCTCGCTTCGGCTGGGTGATGATCGCCCTGATGCTTGCCGCCTTGGTCGGCGACGTGCTGATGCTGCCGGCATTGCTGAAGGTCACGAATCGACGTCGCAAGTGCGTGGCGGATGCGTCTCGCATCCGACCGACGCGAGACGCGTCGGCCACGCCGCCACACCGCCACGTCGCCTAGCGGCCTATTTCCACGTCCGCCGCAAGAAATCCACAAAGTTGCGGTGCATGATGCCGTCGATGTCGTCTGGCGTGTATCCGCGCGATTTCAGCAGACCGGGCAGCGATTGCAGATCGGCGATCGAGTTCATGTCCATCGGCGTTTGTTCGTTGCCATAGCCGCCGTCGAGGTCCGTACCGATGCCGACGTGCTTGGCGTTGCCGGCCATCTGACAGATGTGATCGACGTGCTCGCAGATGCGTTCGATCTTCAACTGGAAGTCCGCTGGCTTGCTGCGGAGGTGCATCCAACCGGGAACCATCATGATCGCATCGAACGCCATGCCGAGCACTCCGCCGCGCTCGATGACTGCTTTGATTTGGTCGTCGGCGAACTGCCGATTCCACGGAGCCAGAGTGCGGCAATTTTGATGACTGGCCCACAGCGGCCCGTCGTAGCAATCCATCGCATCCCAAAAGGCCGAGTCGCACAGATGTGTGACGTCGAGAATGATCCCCAGCCGCTGCATCTCTTTGAGCAACTCCTTCCCCTGCGGCGAAAGCGGCTCATCGGTGTCGGTTCCGAAGGCGTAGCGTCCCGGCCCGTAGTGGGCGGGGCCGAGTGCTCGCAGGCCGTCGTTGTAGCTTCGTTCGAGATGCTTGAGGGTGATGATCGAGTCGGCACCTTCCAGGCTGAGGATGTAGCCGATCGGCCGGTGCGTTTGCTTCTTCTTCGACTCAACAACATACGGCGTGCCGTCGTCGCAAGACGGCGAGTTCAACCACAGATCGAGATGCGCGTCGAGCTGCGCCTTCGTTCGAATCTGCACGAGTTCGCCCGCCTCTTCCATCGCTCGATACCACGCAAGCTGGCCCTGAGTCTGTGCCCACGCTTGCTCCGGAGAACTCCAACCCGGCAACCGGTGAAAGTACGGCGAGAACCGACCGATCTGCGTCGCCACGCACAGCCCGATATTTCCGCGACGCATCTCCGGAAAGCAGACCGTCGTGTTGCCGCGGTCCACTTTGTCCTTCATGTGCTGTTCCCAGCGGCGAATCTTTTCCTGCGACCAACGCAGATCACGATTCCATTCCAGGGCATTCATGCTGAGATCGAGATGCACGTCGAAGATGAAGGCGGGAGTCGTCATGGCAGCCTTTCGCAGGAGGTTAAGGTGGGCGAACGATGGCAAAGTTGGAGGCGGATTGTCATGGTAATCGACGTCGATCTCCAGTCTGCCGAGTTACGAAAGGAATCCACATGACTCCACCACTTCGCGATGACCACGGTTCCGCCGATCAAGTCGCCGTCTCTCGCCGAGCCGCCCTGTCGAGTGCCGTTGCGGGCGGAGCCTTCGCCTTCGGTTCGTCACTCGCCGCAGCGTTCGAACCGCGTGGCGAAGTGGCGCTCGCCGACACGGTCGCCGCTCAGGCGAAGCCGGTTGCCGCGAAGAAATACGACATGAAGAAGTCGATCAACCTCTGGGCGTTTCCGTATCCGAATCTGTGGTCGCTCGAAAAGTGTTTGAAGACCGCGAAGGATGCCGGATTCGACGGCATCGAGTTGAACTATGACCTCGACAGCGACCTCTCGCCCAAGTCGGGGACGAAGGATTTCCAAAAGATTCGCGCGATGGCCGACAAGATCGGCATCGCGATCAGCGGCTTGTGTTCGTTCCTGTTCTGGCCGTACCCGCTCGTCAGCAACGATGTCGAGAAGCGGGCGCGCGGAATGGAACTCGCCGGACTGATGGCTCAGGCAGCGCACGATCTCGGTACGGAGAATCTTCTGGTCGTCCCCGGAGCGGTCCACATCCCGTGGCGAACCGATCACGAGCCAGTGCAAAACGACGTCTGCGACAAACGTGCCCGCGAGGCGATCGCGAAGTTGCGGCCCACCGCCGAGAAGCTCAAGGTCCATCTCAACATCGAGAACATCTTCTTCAACGGCTACCTGATGACGCCGGGAGAAATGATCGACTTCGTCGACTCGTTCAAATCCGAGTACGTCCGCGTCCACTTCGACACCGGCAACATCATGATGTTTCAGTTCCCGGAGCATTGGATCAACATCCTCGGCAGCCGCATCAAGAACGTGCATCTCAAGGAGTTCACGAAGAAGGGGACCGACACGTCGCTGGAGACGTTCCGCCCGCTGCTGGATGGCACGACGAACTGGCCCGTGGTGCTCGATGCCTTCGACAAGACCGGCTATCGTGGCTATCTGACGTTTGAATATTTTCACCCGTACCAGCATTTCCCCGAGGCCTTGCTTTATCAGACGAGCGACTCGCTCGATCGAATGCTGGGCCGCAAGACTGTTTGACAAGGTCGTCCTCAGTGAATGAGCCGGAACGCGCTAGCGTCCGGGTCAATCGTTCAACGAAATCCTCAACCGGACGCTCGCGTTCCGGCTCATTGAGACAGTACACCTTTTGACATGACACCACTTGAGCCACCTCGCATCAGCCGCCCGGCATTGCACAAGCGTGCCTTCCGCCGACTGTTTGAGTTTCGCGGCTTCCAACGCCTGCCGTTGCAGCAGTACCGCAGCAAAGTGCGACGGCTGTACGACGGCCCGGCTGGGGCGATGCTGATGATCGCCAGTTTGGTCTCGTTGCATCAGCCGCTCATCGGCCGCATGTTGCGGAAACAGAACTTTGATCTCGGCCGGTTTCAGTCGATCCTGGATGTCGGGTCCGGAGCCGGCCAAATCCTCGGACACTTGCTCAAGCACACGCATCCGGAAGTGCAAATCGTCGCGTGTGACCTCTCGCCGCAGATGCTCCGCCGCGCGAGGCAGTCGATGAAGTCGCGGCAAGCCCAAGGCGAGACCCGGCCCTGGTACATCGCCGCTGATCTGACACATCTGCCGTTCGCCGACAACTCGTTCGACTGCGTCACCTGCGGCTACGTTTTGGAATACCTGCCCGATCCACTTCCCGGCCTCGCGGAGTTACATCGCGTGCTGAAACCTGGAGGAAGTCTGTTGCTGGCCGCGACCGAAGATACCTACACCGGATTTCTGAACGGTCGCATGTGGCGTTGCCGCACGTTTAATCGCGACGAACTCAAGCACGCCTGCGATCAAACCGGCCTCGCCTGGAACCGGCAGTTGTGGTTCTCGCGAGTGCATCGCTTCCTGAAGCTCGGCGGCATTTTGGTGGAAGCCAAAAAGGCCGAGTAGGCACGAAATGTCGGCGGTAGCCCAAGCCCTTGTGGCTTGGGTGATTCGCTATTGCTGGGTTTTCAGACTGGTTCGAGTCATCCAGGCCACAAGGGCCTGGGCTACAGAAGATCAAAGATCGGTTCGGCGCGGTACAGCTCAAACGGCCGACCGTCGATGTCGTGCCAGTCGGCGTTGCGCGGAATGCCCAGCGTGTTGTAGATCGTCGCCGCGACGTTTTCCGGCGTCATTTTGTCGGCAATCGGATACGCCGCCAGCTTGTCGGTCGCACCGATGACATGTCCGCCGCGCACGCCCGCTCCGGCGAACAAGGCCGAGTTCGCGGGATTCCAGTGATCGCGTCCAGCGTCTTTGTTGATCTTCGGTGTCCGTCCAAATTCGCCCATGACGATCACGAGAGTCGTCTTCAACAGTCCGGTGGCATCGAGATCTTCCAACAGTGCGGAGACCGATTGATCGTAGTACGGCAGCAAGTTGTCGCGCAGATTCAAGAAGTTCCGGCGATGCGTGTCCCACGATGAATTCTTGCCGAGGTTCACTTGTACGAGACCGACTCCCGCCTCGATCAATCGCCGAGCCATCAGCAGCGACAGCCCGAACTTGTTCTTGCCGTACTTGGCGAGGATCGCGGGATCAGCCTGCTCGACATCAAACGCGGAGCGTGTCTTCGGTTCCGCGAGCACCGACAGCGCCTGTTGTCGCTGCCGGTCGATGCGGTCGGCATCCGACGTCTTTTCAAGATTGCGTTGTTGACGCTCGATCTCGGCAAGCAAACCAACACGATCGTTCAGTCGCAGCGATCCGCCTTCGGGCAACGTCAGCATCGGCGTGTCAAAGATTGTCGGCGAACCGTGTTGATAATCCTCGGTGTCAAATCGGAAGCAATGCGGACACGCGCCATTGCCGAGCGCGCACGGAGCGGCAATGTCGATGTGCCAAGACTCCCACTTCGAGCCAAGTCGCCCCGCGTACTGGCCGGGACGGACGCTGTTCGCTTCGTTGACGCTGGGTTGAGGCAGCACGACCGCCGCCGGGACGTTGTTGCGCGGCCTCGTCGCGTGCATGACCTGCGACGGGATCGACGGCCATTCGAGCGGACTGGGGACGACGTTGATGTTGAACCCGGGCGGAATATCGAGCCGGCCGGCCAACAGCGCGTGACACGCTTCGCCGTGCCCGCTGCTGTCCGTGCTGATCGAGCGGATCAATGCGTACTGCTCGGAGAGTTGAGCTAGCTTCGGCAAGTGCTCGCAAACGAAGAGGCCTGGCGTGCGGGTCGGGATCGGATTGAACTCGCCGCGCACTTCGGCGGGAGCATCTGGCTTCAAATCCCAACTGTCTTGATGCGACAGCCCGCCGGTCAGAAACACGAACAGCACGGACTTCACCGGCGTCACCACTTGCGGTCCCGCCGCGATGCCTCGCATCCGCAACACGTCGGCCAACCCCAATCCCATCAGGCCCAATGAGCCGGCTTGCAATGCGGCTCGGCGAGACAACACGGGATGCGACCCGTGATTCGTGTGTGAGCAACCCATCGGTCTTCTCCTGGCGGGATCGGTTGGAGGAAGCGAGGCGGGACGGTTCAAGTCGCTTGCCGCGAGCGAATGTGCTCGCAATCTCGGTTGTTGAGGCATTCGGGGCTGATAAGCAAATCGTCCAAAACCCGATTGTGCAAGACCGTTTCTTCAACGATACGAGGAACATCTTCGATTTTGACGTGCCCGTAGAAAATCCCCTTCGGGTAAATCACGACACACGGGCCGTGTTCGCACTGGTCCAGACAACCGGATGTGTTGGCTCGCACGAGCGGCCCCAGCCCGCGCGTCTTGACTTCAGCCTTGAAGGCATTCCGCAACGCTTCCGACCCTTCCTGATCGCAACACCCGCGCGTGTGGCCGGGAGCACGTTGATTGCAGCAGACGAAAAGATGATGCGTGAAGGCAGACATGTGGGAATTGGCTGTTCTTCTCCCTCTCCCTTTGG
>SYJG01000300.1 GCA_005798445.1 Planctomyces sp. | reverse complement strand
GGATCGGCTGATCTGCGGAGATGTTGGCTACGGCAAGACCGAAGTTGCGCTGCGTGCCGCATTCAAGGTCATCGACGCGGGCAAGCAAGTGGCGGTGCTCGTGCCGACGACGGTGCTTGCCGAGCAGCACTATCGCACCTTCTCCGAACGGATGGCCGAGTTCCCGATCACCGTTGAAGGGATCTCGCGGTTCAAGACGAAAGGGGAGCAGAAGAAGATCATTGAGGGAGCGGCGAACGGCACGATTGATTTGCTGGTCGGGACGCATCGGCTCGTGTCACCGGATGTGCGGTTCAAAGACTTGGGCCTCTTGGTCATCGACGAGGAGCAACGCTTCGGGGTCGAGCACAAAGAGGTTTTGAAGCATCTGCGGCTGGAGGTGGATGTGCTGACGCTGAGTGCGACGCCGATCCCGCGCACGTTGCACATGTCGCTGCTTGGGATTCGGGACATCAGCAACCTGACGACCGCACCGGTCGATCGGATGGCGGTGACAACTCGCGTGTGTCGGTTCGACGGCGATCTGATCCGGCAGGCGATCGTGCGGGAACTGAATCGGAACGGGCAGGTCTTCTTCGTGCATAACCGGGTCTACAACATCAAGTCGATGGCCGATCGCATTCAAAGAATCGTCCCAGAAGCTCGCATCGGTATCGGTCACGGGCAGATGGCAGGGCACGAACTGGAAGAGGTGATGGTCAAGTTCGTGAACCGCGAGCTCGACATCTTCGTCAGCACGACGATCATCGAAAGCGGCATCGACATTCCGAACGCGAACACGATCTTCATCAACGACGCTCAGAACTACGGACTGGCCGACCTGCATCAGCTTCGGGGGCGAGTCGGCAGGTACAAGCACAAGGCGTACTGCTATCTGCTGCTCGAAGAGGGCAAATCGCTGACTCCGCTGGCGACGAAGCGGCTGAAGGCGATCGAAGAATTCAGCGAACTGGGGGCCGGCTTCAAGATCGCGATGCGCGATCTCGAAATCCGAGGAGCGGGCAACATCCTCGGCTCTGAGCAAAGCGGGCACATGGAGGCGGTCGGCTATGAGCTGTATTGCCAGCTTTTGGAGAACGCGGTTCGCTCGGCCAAGAAGCAGCCGGTGAAGGAGCACATTCACGTCCAAGTCGATCTGCCGGTGACGGCGTACCTGCCGCACGATTACGTCCCGCCGGGGCGGCCGAAGATCGAGGCGTATCGAAAACTGTCGACGGTCGGCTCGTTCGAGGAATTAGCCGATTGGCAGAACGAACTTCGCGACCGCTTCGGCCCGTTGCCAGAGCTGGCTGAGAAGCTGGTGAAGCTGCGCGAATTGCAGTTGAGTGCCGCTCGCTGGAGCATCGACCGGATAACTCGTGAAAACGACTGGCTGGTCTTCGGCTACCGCGACGCCTCGCGGTTGCGACCGCTGGTCGGACTGCACAAGGGGCGTTTGCGAATCGTCGATACGAAGTCCGCGTACTGGCCAATGGGTGAGGCGGCGGAGACGTCGTTTGAGGCACTGTTGCCGCTGCTAAAAGCGGTGTTGCAGCCGATTTGAAATTGGCGGATAGTCCCGCCCCCTCCGTTCGTAGTTCCGCCTTCAGGCGGTCATGCAATCCGCCGGATGGCGGGACGACGAACTTCCGCAAGGATGCGGCCCATGCGAGTTTCGCGAATTCTTTTGACCGTCTTGCTGGCGTTGGCCGGCTGTAAGGGCAGCAATGGTCTCGGACCGAAGGTCGAGAATCCCGTCGCTGGCCCACCACCCCCTCGACGAATTGGAACGCAGAACTCCGAGCAGACGACGCAGTTCGCTCAGAACGAGCGTGATGCCAAGAAGTCTTCCAAAGGCAGCGGGGTTGAGTTGATCGGAATGGTCGATTCCGATACGGAGTTGCCCAAGGAACTCGAAGGCAATCGCGTCGTCGCGACCGTCAATGGGGCACCGATCTTCGAGGCGGAAATTCTCGAACGCTACGCGGAAGGTTTGTCGAAGATGCGCGAGCAAGCGCCACCAGAACAATACCGCCAGCAGGTCGATCAGCTCATTGAACGCGGCCTCAAGACGCATGTCGAACAAAAACTGCTGTCCGAGGCATTGCGGCGTTCCCTCAAGAAGGATCAGCAAAAACAACTCGACAACTTCGTGAAGAAGCAGTTGCAAGAACAGCTTGAAGAAATGAAGAAGAGCATGAGCGTGACCAGCACCGCAGAGTTGGATCGCGAGCTGCAAAAGAAAGGGACGTCGCTCGCCATGATCGAGTATCAGTTCAAGAACCGGACGCTGGCTCAGCAATTCATCGCCGGAAAAGTGAAGAATAACCAGAAGCTCAGCCGGCAGGATCTGTTCGCGTACTACCAACGACATTTGAAGGACTACGAAGTCAATCGTCGCGTGAAGTGGCAGCAGATTTTGATCTCTCGGTCTGACGAAGAGCAGGCTCGCGCGAAGTTGCGGATCGTGTCGGACGGACTCCAACAAAAGCCACCACGCGATTTCGGTGAAATGGCGGTGGAGCTCTCGGATGGCCCGACGGCCGAGAACAAAGGCATTTATGATTGGACGAATGCTGGCAGTCTTGCCGACGAAAAGCTCGAAGCGTTGCTGTTCAAGTTGCCCATCGGTGAGCCGAGTGACTTGATCGAGTCGTCCCGCACCTTCCAGATGGTCCGTGTGCTCGAACGGCAAGAAGCAGGACACACGCCGTTTGACGAAGTTCAGGACCAGATTCGCAACAAGTTGCAGGACGCGGATCAGCAAGACAAGATCGCGAAACTCATCGATGAGCTGTGGGCCACAGCGACGATCGACTCGGAATACAACATCCAAGGCTACGAGCCACCGAGTTCGTGACGGAGTGCCTCGGCCAACGACGATTGCTGACCCTTTCGAGCCTGGATATTGTGCGCGGCCGGTGTCGGCGAGCCGCCCGCACCGCACGTCGCATTTCCGTGAAAGGCTCGTCATGGCTGCATTACATCAACGATCCTCGGATACTCCTGAATCTTCCCGCCGCGATTTTCTGCAAGCGGCCGGAGCGGTTGCTGCTGCGGCCGGCGTCAGCCCGATCATCCTCAACGCTTCGGACAAAGCTGGGACGAAGGCCCCGTTGCTGGGCACGGGAGCATTTCGGTACGAAGTCGTCTCGCACAATTGGGGCGAACTCCCGGATCACATTCCGTGGGGCGAGACTCACGGTGTGGCAGTCGATGACTCGGGCCTCGTTTACATAACGCATCGGTCGAATGCTGTGCAGCCGATCGACGCGGTCGTGGTCTTCGATCCGTGCGGAAAATTTGTTCGCTCGTTCGGCAAGGAGTATCACACCGGCGGACACGGCATCGACATCCGCAAAGAAGGCCGCGAAGAGTTCTTGTATTTGTGTTCGACGCGAACCAGCCTCGTCACCAAGACGACGTTGAAGGGCGAGATCGTCTGGAAGAAAGAACGACTTCTCGAAACCGGGAAGTACGACGATCCGAAGACGCCGTACAGCCCGACGAACATCGCGTTCGCGCCGGACGGAGGCTTTTACATCGGTGATGGCTACGGATCGCACTGGATTCATCAATATGACAAGGACGCCAAGTGGGTCCGAACGTTTGGCGGTTTCGGTTCCGAACCGGGTCAATTCAAGACGCCGCACGGTCAGTGGCTCGACGACCGATCGGGGCGTCAACCGTCGCTCATCGTGGCCGACCGCGCGAATGCTCGATTGCAATACTTCACGCTCGACGGCAAGCACATCGGATTCGTCTCGCAGGACAAAGATGGCAATCCTGGCTTGACCTCCAAGATGGCGGCGCTCAGCTCGCCGGTCAGCTTCCCGGCTCACTTCGACATTCGTGGCGACGTGCTGCTGGTTCCTGACTTGCACGCTCGCGTGTCGCTATTCGACAAGAACAACAAGGTCATCACGCACTTGGGCGACGATCCCGAATGGACGAAGACGGTGCTCGGCGACGGCAAGTTTCCGATTCGTGTCGATCGAGCGTTATGGCCCAACGGCAAGTTCATCCACCCGCACGACGCCTGCTTCGACAAAGCCGGAAACATCTTCGTCGTCGAGTGGGTCCTGACCGGCCGTGTATCGTTCTTGCGGCATGTCGGGTAGTTGTTTAGGCGAGCGGTAGGGCGTCAGCCCTCCGAGTTCGCCGTTGAATGAAATACGATGACGCGAAACAAGCGCAGACTCGGAGAGCTGACGCCCTGCCGCTCGCCAATGTCGCTCACAGAGGAAATATGACCAACGTATTGCTGCTGGGCGCAGGCACAATCGGGCGAATGATCGCCACTCTGCTGACCCAATCGGGCGACTACCGAGTTCGCGTGGGCGATACCGATGCGACCGCGCTGGAACGGCTGAAAGCCAAACTCGGCGTCGAGACGCAGATCGTCGATGCGTCGAACGAAGAACTCCTCGCAACGGCGATGGCAGGTCAAGCGGCGGTGATCTCGGCGCTGACGTTCTCGCTGAACCCGCGAGTCGCTCGAGCCGCGTTGGCGGCGGGGATCAGCTACTTCGATTTGACCGAAGACGTCGAGACCACACGAGTCGTTCGCACGCTGTCAGAAGCGGCAAAGCCCGGCCAAATCTTCGTGCCGCAGTGCGGACTGGCTCCCGGCTTCGTCGGGATTGTCGCAAACCACTTGGCACACAAGTTCGAGCAACTCGATTCGTTGTTCCTGCGAGTCGGGGCGTTGCCGGAGTTCCCGACGAACTCGCTGAAGTACAACCTGACGTGGTCCACCGACGGACTCATCAACGAGTACTGCAACCCGTGCGACGTCATCCATCAGGGGCAGCGGCAAGAGTTCTGGGCGCTCGAAGGTCTCGAACACCTGTCGATCGACGGCGTCGAGTACGAAGCGTTTTCAACCTCCGGCGGACTCGGCACGCTGTGCGAAACGTTTCAAGATCGCGTACGCGAGCTGAACTACAAGACGATCCGCTACCTCGGCCACCGCGACCGAATGCTGTTCCTGCTGGACGAACTGCGACTGCGCGATCGCCGCCAACTGCTCAAAGAGATTCTGGAGAACGCCGTCCCGCGCACCTTGCAGGATGTGGTCGTCGTGTTTTGCACCGCGACCGGTCAGCGCGACGGACAGATGGTGCAGCTTTGGGACGCTCGCAAGATTTACCACAAGCAACACGGCGACGAAGTCTGGTCTGCGATTCAGATCACGACGGCCGCCGCGATCTGCGCTGTGCTCGACCTGCACGTCCACGGCCAGTTGCCGTCAACCGGGTTCGTGAAACAGGAGCAAGTCGATCTGGAGGCATTCCTCGCTAACCGCTTTGGTCAGCACTACGTCGGACCCAGCGTGAAGCTCAACTCGCGATGAGTGAGCGGCGAGTTCACGTCGCGATCAGGAATTGCTCGAACTGCCAGTCCTCGTGGTCGTCGCCGTTGTCGCGCGGCTTGTTCGTCCGGCCGTTCTTCTTCAGTGAGTCGCCATGACCATTCAGCCGAGGCGACCAGTCGACCGGCTGTGACTGGAACGGTCCAAGGTACGGCATCGCGATGTCGAGCACCTCTTCGTGCGGCAGGTCGTCCGGCAGCTTCACTCCCTTTTCGGGATTGCGAATCATCCAGAACAACGCCCCCAGCACCGACGAGGCGACTTGCACCGTGGTGGGGTTCTGGCCGGGCACCAAGGTCCGCGATTCCTCAATGTCCAGCAAGCTGCCGATCCACCACGACTTGTAATCGTGACCCATTAACAGGCAGCCGAGTTCATCGCGGCCAGAGACGATCTCGTTGCGAAGAATTCGTTCGTGCCGATGACGCTGGTACTCGTTGCTGCGGAGTTCATCCAGCGAGCCGATCGCATCGTCGCACGGGCAGTATGCGTAGTGGACGGTCGGCCGATAGATGACTCCGCCTTCTTCGTCCACGCAGGTCAGCCGTTCAGAGATGCTGAACGCTTCGCCGTGGCGGATCACCATGCCACGCATCTCGCCAGACGGGCACCACGAGCGGACCCAGGTGTTGATGCCGCGCCGCTCCAAACAGATTTGGTTTCGCGGCCCGTGTGTGTGCTCGCGAGCGTCGTGAGGCAACCGCTTCTCGTGCGTTCCCCAGCCAAGCTCGGCGGGAGCGATTCCCTCTTCGTACAGCCCCTCGATGCTCCAGGTGTTGACGAATTCGTCGGCCGACTTGGGCTTGTTGGAGGTCTGCGAGTCCCGCTCGGAGATGTGGATGACCTTCACGCCGCTGAGCATCGCGAGTTCGTTGAACGAGAGCCGCTCGATCGCTCGCCGCAACGCGGGGATGCGGCGGTTGCGTGGCTTGTCTTCGATGATCCGTTGCGAGATTTGCAGCAGCGCTTGCTTCGTGAAGTGCGACACAAGCCCCGGATTCGCTCCGTGATCGAGCACCGCCGTCGGACCGTGATTGTCCCCCCAGCGGTCAATCATCTGCCGAAGCTGCATGTGCCGGTGATACAACGTCTGCTCGGTGATCGGTCGGCGGCTCATCCCTTCGTAGGGGTCCCAAACTTCGACCGACGTGTTGATGTACCGCACGCCGTTCTTCCGACACCAATCGAGCAAATCCGTCGTCTGCAAGTTCCACGCGAGGTCGATCAGGATGTCGCCCGGCCCCAGGTATCGGCCGAGTTGCTCGCGGTATTTGCCTTTGGTCAGTCGCTCCTGCACGAAGTTGACGCCACTGCCGAGCGCCGACGCAATCAGCTCGCGGTTATCCCGCATGTCCATGACCGTGACTCGTCCCGCCGGCATCTGAATGTGCCTGAGCAAGAGCGGGATCGTGCATTGAGCCACGCTTCCACAACCCAGAATCAACAACTTCCCATCAAAGCGAATCTGATGCTGCATTTTGTTTCGATACGTTTCCATCGCAAGAGGATGAGAAAAGCTAAGCCAGTCCGAGCAGACCCCAACGGCCCAACATGCCGTCCGACATGGGCGCACTCAGATTCCAACGCGTTGTCGTGTCCTTGCCGTGAGGCATGATCGCACCTGAGAAAACTGGGACGTCGCTGCTTCGTCACCGACGAAGACTTCGCCAAACGCCACCGTGCAAAGAAGAGCGGCCAGCATCCTAACCCGACCGCGCTGCCGAGGATTGTAATGCCCCCCCGTCCGGCTCAAAGCCCTGAAGCCAAAATTTGTTGCGGCGTTCAACAGGGTCGCACAGGATGCTTCAATCTGTGTGCGAAGCATCGGAAACCTGGAGTCGAGCCTCAATGGCCGAGCGTACGGTGCGGATCAAGATCGCGAGATCGAAAGGTATTCGGGGCGGATGTGGTCAGCGGACAAGACTCGAATGTTGCTTTCTTCCTTCAGTCCCTCAATGTCAATCACCAGAATGGCCGGGCCGGACGGAACTGTCGCTGGCCTGCGAAGGATGACGAATTCGGGAGCGACCTGAGCCAGCGAATAGCGCTGCCCGTTCGATTCCAACCAAAGTTCAGCGATCTTCGACATGCGGCTAGGCGAGGGAGCAACCATGATTGTGATTCCTGCGGAGTTGGAAGAACGCCGACAAGCCTACTGCGAAGCTCGCCGCATTCAAACCCTGAGTTTGATCGGCTACGGATTGGAGGGCTATGTCTGGAAGATGAATCGAGACAGCGTGGTGAAAGTCTGCCGACACTCGAACCACTTTGATCGCGAGCTGGCTGTCTATCAGCGACTGTCGCAGCTTGGCCTACAAAAACTGCAAGGCTTCACGATTCCACAGCTATTGGACCACGACCACGAGACTTGGGTACTGGAGTTGTCGCTGGTTTCTCCGCCGTTCGTTCTCGACTTCGCGGCGGCAAGCTTGGGAAAGGCTCCCAGCGAGATGGCATCTCCAGAGTGGTTGGCGGAGAAGCGGCGAATGTTCAAAAGCGATTGGCCCGATGTCCAACGGTTGCTCGACGGCTTGCGGCTCTACGGCATCCACTTTCCCGACGTGCATCTGGGAAACATCCGCGTTCGCAAGTGACGTCATGAGAGCGTCACGGCTACGATCGACCTCGGCTTCGACATGGCTGGTGGCACAATACTTCGGAGACAAACATGGGCATCGTTCGTGAACCTGACGGCGTGGATTTGGTTGTGGCCAGCGGCCGATGGTCTCCCGAAGAATCGGCTGAGGCCGCTATTTGGCTCGCGGGATATCGACAAGGGCGAAGCGCGGCTTTGTCACTGGCTGAGCTTGCGGACGCGGTGCTGAAATTGCCGGCGAAGAAACGGACTCAACTCATACAGCAGTTGACCGAGAGTGGCCCTGACAATTTTCCGGGCAATGCTCCGAGCCGACGCCGAACAAAACGCGAGAAGGCTCACGTCTGACCCGACTCCGGAGCAGAAGCCATTAAAACACTCGTCGCCAGCAAAGACTTTTCGACTGAAGAGCTTGTTCGTCGCAATGACGAGCACGTCGTCTTGGTGGAAGGGGGCCGCCCGGTTGCGTTGGTCTCTCGCTTGGACGAAGACGACCTCGATTGACTGGAGCAAGAACTCGATCCCGCCTTCATCGCGTCGCTGGCGAAAGCACGCCAGCAAGTCAAAGACGGCCGCACCAAAAGCCTGGCCGACGTGAAAGCCGAGTTGGGAATTGTCACCGACTGAAACTTCAGCGCTGCGCCCTCAACCAGTCGAAAATGTGCTGGGCGTCTTGTTTGGCTCGTGGCAGGATGCGAAGTCGAAAGGTCATGGTGATGCGGGAATCCCATTTCGACTCTGAAACGCCGAGGCAAACTCATCGAATGACCGCCCGGTCTCGCCCTGTTTCATGTCGCGAAGCGAAGCCTTGATCGCCAGCAGGTCGTCCGCCGGTGGGTGCTGAGCACGCCACTCGTCGTACAAGTCGTCAATCGGCAAGTTGCTCCGAGCCTGATCGACCCTGGCCCACGCGAATTGGGAAAAACTCTCAACCAGTTCGATCGTGGGCATGACGCCGTCGCCAAGATTCGTTTGGCCAGACGGGAATCATTCTTGTGATTCGCCATCAGACGTCAACGTAAGTTTCAACGACAAATTCATACCGCTTTACCAAGTGTTGGCGTATTCGGGAGCGTGCTGAGGATCGGGCATCATGTTCTGCAGATCGACAATCACTCGACCATCGCGCTCTATCTTTCCGTCCTTGTATTCGAACTTGCAACCAAACTGATCAACCCCAAGCATACCGTTGAATGAGGCCTGCGAAGTCGGTACCACAGGTAAGGACTGTTCTGGAGCATCAACGCCGATCCACCTCGGATAAACGGTAAATCCGTTCGGCAGCCGATCCATTGTCTTCAAGGACTCCCAGTGAGGACAGTCGATGATCAATGTTTTGTCGTCAGCAAACTTGGCGCGACCGCCCCATGTGCCTGATTGAGGCCACAACGCCAATGCTGTCAACCAAGGAAGCTTGCTAACTGCCGTCCATGCGTAATCGACACCACGAGTCTTTCGCCCGTGATACTTTGTCGCGAAGTACGCGAATAATGTTCCATCGGGAGAGACGCTGCAGCCGTTCTCGTAAATCCTGCCGTGAAACCACGAGCCAGCCTTGATGCTATCTTCTGCCGTGTTCCATGAGAGCAAGCGAACCCACTTCGTGGGCCCGCGACGGAGGATGGCCGCAACAGGGGAAGCCGATGCAAACTCGATGTGAATGTGTGGAGTCAAAGCTGCTCCATTTGCGGCATTACAGGCGGGTTGAACTTCGCTGCGCTCGGCGCGAGTCTCAGGAAATGGCTGCCCTGCGCCCTGCGCGAGCAACACCAACCCGACCGTGGCAACCCCGGTGGGGTTGGCGGCGATGTGGCTTACTCCACTTCGACGTACCTCGGAATGTCGAGGCCGTTGAAGCCGCAGGCGCTGGCGGAGGAGTAGGCTCCCATCGTGGGGACCAGGACCAGTTCGCCGACTTCCAGGTCGGGCAGCGGTTGGTCGCGGCAGACGATGTCGCCGGAGTCGCACGTCGGGCCGGCGATGATGCACGGGCGATGCGGGCGGTGCTCGGCGTTCTCGACCAGCAGCGGGAATTCGGCGTGGTCGTAGACGATGCCGGAGAAGGCTCCGTACAGGCCGTCGTCGATCACGTACTGCGTCGTGCCGCTGCGGTTCGACTTGCCGAGCACGCGCACGATCAGCGTCGCGCATTCGGCGACGAGACCGCGGCCCGGTTCGGCGATGAAGCGGACGCTGTCGCCCAGGTCGCCGAACGTGTCGTCCAACGCCTCTTGTAGGCTGCGGCAGAACAGCTCCAGCGAGATCACTTCGCTCTTGTACGGAGCCGGGAAGCCGCCGCCGATGTCGAGCACTTCCAGCGGGCAGCCGATCTCGATCCCTTCGTCCCAAACTTGGCGAGCTTGCAGCAGCATGGCTCGGAAGTCGGCGGGGTTGAGGCACTGCGAGCCGACGTGGAACGACAACGCTTTGACATTCACGCCCGCTTGATGAGCTTGTCGCATCAAGTCGCCGGCGTCCTTCGGAGCACAACCGAACTTGGCCGACAGATTGATGAGGCTCGACTGCGAACTGGCGGCCAGTCGCAGAATCAAATTCACGTCGGGCGTGTGCTTCACAAACTTGGCGATCTCGGAGGGCGCGTCGAACGTGAACCACCGCAGTCCCTCGGTGTAGCAATCGACGAGGTTGGCAATCGTCTTGCAGGGATGGGTGTGGATCATCTGATCCGGAGTGAAGCCGGCGTTGAGCGCGGCCTGCATCTCGCGGTACGAGCAGACATCGACCGACGAACCGAACTCGCGGAGGTTCTTGAGCACGAGATATTCCGGGTTGGCCTTGGCGGCGTAGAACAGCTCGACGCCGGGCATCTCGGAACGCATCGCTTCGTAGTTGCGTTGCAACGCCGAGCGGCTGAGCACGAGCGCCGGCGTTCCATGCACTTCGGCAATGGCTTTGGCTTGATCGAACGAAATGACCGGTTGAGCGACACGCGTGGCGGATTGCACTCCACAATCGAGCAACGTGGACATGGGCAGGTTCTCCAGAACGAACGTCTCCCGGAAGCCAACTCATTCGGCCGACTGGATCGAGGATCGAAAAAGATCCATTCGATCGCAGCAAGTGGGAGACAGAGGAACGAAAGCACGCCAAAACAAAGGGGCCAGGCACCTCGCCCGTCAGGCGAACGACCTCAACGGCGAGGGAACCGCCGCACAAATTGCAGTGGCAGAAGCTGTCCCGCTCGAACCGTGGCCGCCAACCAAACGCGATACGCACGGGCGGGGCTGAGCGAGATCGAGCCAGCAAGGCTCAGGCAGAGGGGAGAAACTGGGGGGTGCTCAAAACGGCGATCAGCGGAACAATTCAACGCGGGCCGGAGCGACACACTCATCAAACGGGAGAATCCATCACGCAGGCGGGACGACGCAGCATGCAGACGCTGCAAAGGCCCTGGGGGACGACGACGGTAACACGATGGGGGCTGCTCAGCGGTCTCAACCATTGTGTTGTGTGGTGCCTCGTGAAGAGTTCTGGAAAGTGCGAATCCCAAATCTCGAACGGGCGGGATTCTACGAGTCTCTTTTTCGATGTCCAACATGGAGTTGGCAAGTTTTTCAAAATTTCGGCAGTTAGAGCCGCTGGCTTGATACGGATTGCACTCGATCGGGAAAAAGGCCGGAGAGAATTTCGCGATCCGGGTTGTCCAAGAGTCTTCAAGAGGTCGTCAATCCGAATGACATTTCTGGCGCTGACCTCCGACTGCCCATTGCCTCTTTCGGTTCCAACATTTTGAAGGACGATATACCCCGCGCGGTCTCGAATGAGACGTCCTGGCGAGCGGTAGGGCGTCAGCCGTCCGAGTCAATCCAGATCGAATCACTTGGAGGGCTGACGCCCTGCCGCTCGCCAAATCTCTCATCACACCCCGCGAGAGACATAATCACGGCCGCATCGAGCCAGCGTTTCGCTGTCTCAAACCACCGGTCATACAGATCCCGGCATTTAGAGCAGTTCCTGGATGGATTCTCGCTCCTCCACCAATGCGATTGGGCGACCGCTGTGGTCTGGCAGCGTCGCCGCGGGATCGATGCCGAAGACCTCCCGGTACAGCGTGGCCAGCAGGTTTTGCGGAATGTACGAACTACCGAGCGGCTGCTCCGCCCGGGACGTCGTCGCGCCGATGACCTGGCCCATCTTGAACCCACCGCCGGCGACGAGAGCGAAGCTGGACTGCGGCCAGTGATCACGACCGGCATTGCCGTTGATCTTCGGCGTCCGACCGTACTCGCCCCAGACCACGACCGTCACAGCCTGGTCGAGGCCGCGATCGTGCAAATCGGTAATCAACGCATGAATGCCCTTGTCGAACTCGGGGAGCATCTGCCGCAGCGAACCAAAGTTATTCGCGTGAGTGTCCCAGTAGCCGGGGGCCAGCACCGTGACTACCGAGACTCCCGCTTCGACAAGACGCCGAGCTTGCAGGAACCGCGAGTGAGTGCCGTATTGTTCCCGAACCTTCTCCGTTTCCTGGCTCACGTCGAAGGCGTCTCGGGCGCGCGACGAACTGATGATGTCCAGAGCCTGAGCGGTGAACGCGTCCATCCCGGCAAAAGTGCCCGGTGCTCGCTCGACGGCGCGGTTGATCTTGTCGAAGGTTCCCAGCAATGACTTGCGCTCGGCCAATCGGTCGAACGTCATCTCATTGGCCAAGCTCAAGTTGGCGACCAACCCCGGCGAGCCGGGATCGAATGGCTGATGGGCCAAACCCAAATAGGCCGGTTCGAGTGCCAATGACCTCCGGCCGCCATGTGGCATCTGTTCCATGCCCAACGTGACGTACGGCGGGAGGTTCGTGCCGTTACTCGGGAGGAGCTTGCTGACCACCGACCCAAAGGCGGGCCGAAGACCGGGTTTCAAACTGAATGGGCCGCCTTCTGGACCCCAGGGATAGCCACACAACAACTCTTCGGGCACATGGGTATCGGTGGCGAGTGCTCGCAGGTTGCGGATGATGGTCAGCTTGTCGGCAATTTTCGCCTGCAACGGCATCAGCTCGCAAATCTCCATGCCGGAGACGTTGGTCTGGATCGGCTTGAACTCGCCGCGATACTCCGCCGGGGCCAGCGGCTTCATGTCGTACATGTCCATGTGCGGAGGAGCTCCGCACAAATAGATCATGATGAGCGCCTTGTGAGATGACTTGGTCTGCTGCGCCCCCTGTGCTTTGAGCCGAAGCAAATCGGCCAGCGTCAGGCTGCCAAGTCCCAGAGTTCCCACTTGCAGAAAATCGCGGCGAGAGAGACCGTCGCACAGCGGCTTCTGTTTCTTTCCCCAAATGGTGAGCATGAACCGCTCCTCGAGCATCGTTCCGATGAAATGCTGGATCACTGTTTGAACAACATGACAAGTTGGAGTCCGGCCAAATGGGTTGGCGAGGTCCAGCTTAGCGGGGGGCGGCGGCCACGCAATTCCGAAAGATCAGCGGCGCTGCTGAATCCCTCAATCAATCGGATTCGGACATTCTGTTCGCGTTGCTTCAAGCCATTTCCCGTTCTCCACAACTTCCCCAAGTGATTGTCGATGAAATCCACGGAAGGGTGACAGGCAGTATGAACGATTCCGTGGCTTCTCCTGCAACGAGTGCCCGTCATTGTGCGAACGAAATTACGCATACAGGGGCGTCAGGCGGCCGAGCGACTTCACGAACTTTGGCAACAGCTTCTTGTAGAGCTTGGTGTGATCGGAGTTTGGCTCGACGCGGTTGGTGAGTTCCACATATTGCGACAACAACTCGGCAAGTTCGATTTTGTCGCCGGCTTCGCGACGAGCCATCAGCAGAGCGAGGTAGGCGGCTCCGCGCGTCGCGGCCTCGTCGGCATTCTGTGGCTTTGCAACGGGGACTCCGAAGACGTCGGCGATGATCTGCGGCCAGAGCGTGTTGCGCGATCCCCCGCCGCTGACCACGATTTGATCGAGCGATTTGAGGCCCATCTCGGAGAAGCCGACACGCAGCGTCAGGCTGGTCGCTTCAAGACTTGCACGGGCCAGCACGCCCGCCTTGAGTGCGGCGGAATCGGAAGTCACTTCGCCGGACGCCGAGCGTTTACGATCACGGAAGCCGAGGAACGACGCAAACGCGGTCGGCTGCTTGAAGACCCCTTCGCCTTTGTAAAACGGCAGAGCCAACACGCCGTCGCAGCCAGCGGGAACCTTTGCCGCCTCGCTGGTCAGCCAATTGCGGATGTCATCCTTTGACGCTTTCTGGCTGAGCCACTGCGCACAGTCGAGGAAGCAATCGACGAGTTCATCGTAAACGACGCAGCCGCTGGTCATGCAGGTCATCAGCAAGTGTCGATTGTCGGCGGTACGGAACGAATCGACGAGGCCGCGCTTCTTCAACATCGGCTGGCTGCCGACCGCGTTGAACACCACCGAGTTGCCCAGCGAGATCGACGCTCGGCCATCGATGCAGCCGGACGCGACCATGCCGATCGGCTGATCCCCTTCCGGGTACGCGACCGGCACCCCTTCTGGCAAACCGAGCAATTCGGCTCCGCGAGCATTCAGACGCCCGAGCACTTCGCCGGCCGCTCCGACCTTTGGCGTTCGCTTTCGCAGTTCGCGATCAATCGTGTCGAGTTTGTCGTTGCCGAAGCGTCCTTTGCGATCGAGTTGCCCGAACATGCCGCTCCCTTCGCCGGGACCGACACCGAACTCACCAGTCAGTTCGAGAGCGACAAACGTGCTCGGCACGCAGACGCGCTGGACGGTTTTCTTCCAGGCGTCCGGATGATTCGCCGCGAACCAGCGGACACGCGACGCGGTCATGCGGGCGGCGATTGGCTCGCCGAGTTCTTTCGAGAGCTTGCGTCCTTCCTTCTCGCCGCGCGGGTCGTCCCACATGATCGCGCCGGATAGGAGTTTGCCCGCGCTCGGTGCGGGTCTCCCCGCGCTCGGCGCGGGTCTCCCGACCCCGCCGCCGGCCAGCACCGGCTGATCGTCTGAGCCGAGCACCACCAAAGCGTGCATGTGCCCGCCGATGCCGATGCCGACCACAGTATTCGCTTCGAACTTAGTCGCCTTGCGCAGCTCCTTCATCGCCACCGGAATCGCGGCAATCCAGTCGCGCGGGTCTTGTTCCTTCCAATTTGGATCGGCGAGACCGGTCAGGTTGCCGTAGCTCGCGCCGCCGAATCCTTCCATGCGGTTGTCGTGTGGATTGAACAGCCCGACGGTCAGTCCGCCGGTTCCAAAATCAAACGCGAGCAAGCGTGCTCGCGAGTCACTGATCTGCATGGTCAGTTGCCTCATCTGAGAATTTCGTCAAGCCGTGAACGATTCCGCAATTCCTCACGCGGATGCATCGACCCCGTCCGTTGTCACTGTGATGGCCTGAGTGAGTAGGGCCGCCTCCAACTGGGCCATCTGTCGATACGCCTTGAAGCCGCGCGACATCGCCCACAACGCATAGCCGTGGAACGCGGCGCTCAGGTAATCTTCGAAGAGCAGATAATTCAAGCCGTCCAGCAAATACAGCCCCATGCCGATGCCGAAAACCCAGAGCAAGCGTTTGCGCGAAAACCAGCCAAACAAAAACACGACCGCTGCCACGCACACCGAGAATACGACCGCAATGCCCATCGCCACGTTCGCGAGGTCGGGCCTCTGTTGGCCAACACCTTTCGCGATCCCATCCACGATCGCCGTGACGGACAGCCCGACAATGAAGTGCAGATCCCCGCCGCCGTGAACCATCGTCGTGTTCACCAACGACAAGCCGGCGATCCAATAAAACCAATTCGCACCAATATTGCCCGCTTGTTTCAACGCCACCATCGCGTCGGCGACTTGATTGATGACGATTTGAATGGGTTGTTGCGCAGAAGCGTCCGCCGGTTCCGACATGGCGATCCTCTCAGGTGCGACGTCTCCGATCCGAGACAGGCGGGCAGGACTCTACCGAGCCTCTGGAACGTCGCCAACAGACTTCGCCTTTTGTATGTGCTTCAAAAAATGCGGAATGTCGAACGACGCGGGCGGTTCGCCGGTGGATTCCAGCAGGCACAGGCCGCGCGGCATGTTCTCCGGCTTGTCTTCGACGCGAGAAATGTCCGCTCCGAGATAATTCAGCTTGCGTTCGAGATGCTCGTAGCCGCGATCGAGGTGGTAAATGCGTTTGACGACGGTCTCCCCCTCGGCCGCGAGTCCTGCCAAAACGAGAGCCGCACTGGCTCGCAGGTCTGAGGCCATGACGCACGCGCCGCTGAGTTGTCGCACGCCACTGATGATGGCACTGGGACCTTCGCGACGAATCGTGGCACCCAGCCGAGCCAACTCGGCGGCATGCAGAAAACGATCGGGAAAGACCTTGTCGGTGACGACGCTGATGCCGCGCGCCAGACAGAGCAGCGACATGAATTGCGCCTGCACGTCGGTTGGCAGGCCGGGGTAGGGCAGCGCGGTCGCGTCAACCGCTCGCAGTTCCAAGGGAGCATCGACACGAATCACGGGATCGGCGTACCCGAAATCGTTTCGCAACGAAGATTGCGCAGGCGAGTGGGGTGGCGTTAGCCCCCCGGTGGCTTCGGCGATCAACCGGTGAGCTGACGCTACCCCGCTCGCCAATGTTCCGTTGTTTTCGGAATCGATCGATCCCATCAGCGCGTCGATGGCGTCGAGTCGCTCGATCGGCGTCGGCGACTCATCGGCCAAGTCGATGCGGACGCCGATTTCACGCAGCTTTTCAACAACAGCCGTCAGGTGATTCAGATTGACGTTTTCCAACTCGACGCATCCGCCGGTGATCGCGGCGGCGACCATCAGCGTTGCCGCTTCGATGCGGTCGGGGATGATTCGATGTTCGATGCCGGTCAGCCGATCGACACCCTCGATGCGGAGGAACGGAGTCCCAAGGCCCTCGATCTTGGCTCCCATCGCGTTGAGCAGATTGCCGAGGTCGATGACCTCCGGCTCGCACGCAGCGGCCTCGATGATTGTTTCCCCTTCGGCCAATACGGCCGCGCTCAGCACGTTGCACGTTCCGGTGACGGTGCTGCCGAACGGACCACCGAGATAAATCCGGTTGCCGTGCAGACGCTTGACCTCGGCCAGTACATAGCCTTTCTCGACTCGAATGTCCGCTCCGAGTGCCCGCAGTCCCTTGAGGTGTAACTCAATCGGGCGGTCTCCGATGTTGCAACCACCGGGAAGTGACACGCACGCTCGGCCTCGCCGCGCGAGCAACGGCCCCAGCACGCAAAAGCTGGCTCGCATCTTCCGCACGAGTTCGTAGTCAGCGATCACCGGCCGCTGATCGACAACTTCCATCGACAGCGAACGATCCGCGCGGCGTTCGATTTTCATGCCGAGCGTGCGAAGCAATTCGGCCAGAGTCGTCACGTCCACCAAATTGGGCACGTCGTGCAGGACGGTCTCGCCGTCCGCGAGCAACGCCGCAGCCATGATCGGCAGAGCGGAATTCTTCGCGCCCTCGACCCGCACTCGCCCCGCCAGCGGCTTGCCGCCGCGAATCACGAACATGTCCATCCTTGGACCGCTTCGGTGAGGGGTGAGGGGGGAGGGGTGAGGGGTGAGGGGTGAGGGGTGACGAACGAAGGATTTCGTTGATCTGCTGCCCTCTCACCTTGTCACCTTGTCACCTTGTCACCACACCACCGACTCATCGCCTTTCTTGAAACTCCCCCTCAAATTGAGGCGGGCTTTTAGCCCTTTCGGGCGGCTCGGACAACACGAGGTTGCCTGGCCAAATCTTTGAGCACGGCGATGTCGTCGTAGTGGCCATTCGCGGCCAGAAGTTGCGTGACGGCGTCGGCCTGCTCGCCGCTGATTTCGATCAGCAAATTGCCTTGCGCGGCCAGATGCTGCGGAGCACCGGCAATCAAATGGCGAATGACTTCGAGCCCGTCCGGTCCACCATCGAGAGCCAACCGCGGTTCGTGCAGCCGCACGTCCACCGAAAGCGTTTCGATCTCGGCCGTAGCGATGTACGGCGGATTGCTGGCGATCAGATCGAACTCTTCAGCGACTGTGAACGGATCGAACAAGTCGCCGTGCAGCCAGCGAATTCGATCGGCGACATTGTGCGTTTCGGCATTCACTTTCGCGATGTCGAGCGCGGCCGCTGAGAAATCAACGGCCGTAACCTCTGCGTTTGGGCAGTTGACCGCCAACGAGATTGCGATGCAGCCGGAACCGGTGCCAACATCGAGCACTCGCGGCGCAGCTTGCAGCTTCAAGGATTCAATCGCATCGACGACCAATGTCTCGGTGTCCGGACGCGGGATCAGGACGTCCTTCGTGACTCGGAAATCGAGCCCGAAGAACTCCCGATGCCCGACGAGGTACGCGACCGGTTCGGCAGCCGCGCGGCGCTTCACGAGATCGCGCATCGTCGCTCGCTGCGAGTCCGTCAGCGGCTGATCGTAATTCGTGTAGAGCTGAATCCGCGGGCAGGCGCGCGCGTGAGCCAACAGAATCTCGGCATCAAGCCGCGGCGATTCGCTGCCGTGCGATTTCAGATGCGGGATCGTCCAATCCAGAATTCGCTTCACCGTCCAGATATCTCCAGCAGGAGTCGGCGACGATACCGAATTGGACATCTGGCAATCCTTGCGAAAACAAATCGTCACTGATCGTGTTGGGTGTCGGAGAATAGCGGTCGCCCATCAGGAGGCGAACCCTTTGACCATAAAAGGTCATGCTGGCACGCATACTCATACACCCAAAGCTCGTCGCTAGAAGCATCGAACGTTGAATAGATCGCGCGAGCGACGCCGGTATCACCATCCGCGTACCACAACATTCCCTCAGTCGCCTCGCAGGAATCCGTGTGCGGATGCCACCAGACTGGAATGTTGCCAGTGACGTTTCCCAAAGGAATCCTTCCTTGGAGAGTTCGGCGAACACCTTCCGCAGACTTCGAGTTGGGCATCGCCAGTTGAGCGATCTTGTTGGCTTCTTCGAGATGAACAATTTCGGTCCATTGCCTAGCAACCTTGGCAGTTGTTTTGACTCGCCACCATCCGGAAAAGCTGTCTCGCGATTGCTCCACGGCACGGCTCACAGTGACCACTACTTTTGGGTCGATTCCCATTGGCCAAACATGTTTGAGTCTCTGTTGGGCCTCAGCCCCTGCAAGCTCGACGACCTCGTCTCGCGAATCCCATAATCCTGTTCGAACAATCCATGCCACCATTGCCGACACAACCAGCAGGCATCCACAGGCACAGAGGCCAAACGTCGCCAATGAATAATTGCGAAATGCCATCCACCGCGTCCCCTTTCGGTGGGGATTTTTCAATCCGATCAGGCCACCGACCAAGCAGGCCATCAGAATTGCAGCAAAACCACCGAGGTTCGTTGACGCGTTGAAGTGCTGTGCAACTAGAACGCCGAGGATGATCCATCCAGCAAGCAACATCGAGACGATCATTCCAAGAACGAGTGAAACCATCACACGCATCGCGCAACTCCTCGCTTGAGGCGTCGGATTGAACGGGTCTTGCGAGCTCTCACTACCCTTGTGGTCCAGCGCCCTTCAATCTTTCGTTGCGGTCGAACTCCAGCATCTGGCTGATGAGGTCATCCAGTTCGCCCTGCATGATCTTGTCGAGCTTGTAGAGGGTCAGACCGATGCGATGATCGGTCAGGCGGTTCTGAGGGAAGTTGTACGTCCGAATGCGTTCGCTACGGTCGCCGGAACCGATCAGGGTGCGGCGTTGGGACGCACGATCGGAGTGCAATTTCTGCTGCTGCTGTTCGTAGATCTTGCTACGGAGCAATCGCATCGCCTTCGCGCGGTTCTTGTGCTGGCTCTTTTCGTCCTGACAGCGGACGACGATGCCGGTTGGCGTGTGCGTCAGCCGCACCGCGCTTTCGGTCTTGTTGACCTTCTGGCCGCCAGGGCCGCCGGCGCGCATCGTGTCCATTTCGATGTCTTCCGGGCGGATGTTGAGTTCCACTTCCTCGACTTCCGGCAACACGGCGACAGTCGCGGCGCTGGTGTGGACTCGGCCTTGAGCTTCGGTCTCTGGCACGCGTTGCACGCGATGCCCACCGCTCTCGAACTGCAATTGGTGGAAGCAACCTTCACCGCTGACCGAGAACGTGACCTCTTTGATGCCGCCCATTTCGGCTTCGCTCTGGTCGAGAAGTTCCATTTTCCAGCCGCGAGTCGCGATGAACCGCGTGTACATTTCGAGGAGATTGCGAGCGAACAACGCTGCTTCTTCTCCGCCGGTGCCTGCTCGGACTTCGACGATGCACGAGCCGCGCGTCATCGAGTCGCCGGCCGTCAGCACGTCTTCGATTTCGACGCGGAGCGCTGCGAACTTCGGTTCGACCTCGGCGAGTTCGGCCTTGGCGTATTCGCGAGCCTCGTGGTCCGAGTCCTCGTAGATCAATTGCTTGATGTCGGCGACTTCTTTTTCGAGCCGATTGAACTCGGCGATTTCGGTGGCGACTTTGCGCAGGCCACCGTGCTCGCGCTGCAAGGCGAGCATCCGATCCACGTCCGCGAGCACGGCCGGGTCTTGCAGCAACCGCTCGATCTCCTCGAAGCGTTGCAGTTTGGTTTGCAGGCTGGGGTACATGTGGGTGAGCGTCCCAAGAATTGGATTTGGAATCGAGACCAAAAAACCGAGAGGGTGAGACTCCCGCTGAGCTGTCGTGTGATCACGGCAACGGCTCAGCGGGAGCTTCACCCTCCCGAATGTGTGCAGCCAACCAAATCATGTCGCTGCCAGACACGCCCTTGCCGAGTGCGTCTGACGGTCGCTAGACCCCCTTGACCTTCCAGTTGTACTTCTTGGCGAACTTCTCGACGCGTCCGGCGCTGTCCACGAACTTCATCTGACCGGTGAAGAACGGATGGCACTCCGAACAAATATCGACGTGCAGCTTGGCCGACGTGCTGCGGGTCTTGAACTCGGTGCCACAGCTACAGTGGACCGTGACTTCCTGGTACTTGGGATGGATGCCCTCTTTCATGGCGACGCCTGAGACCTTCACAAATGACGGAAAAACAACCGCTCGGCCACCCCGGCCGGAAAGCGAGGGGGCGGAGTCTACGGAGACACCCACGAATCAGCAAGTTTAGGCCGAAAAGTCCCACCTCTGGCCAATTCGTTGTACCGGGCAAACTGTCGCCCGACCCCTTGTGGGTCGGAGGACAAAGAATCGTCTGAGTTTTCCAAGGCGTCTCGAATCGTCCGACCCACAAGGGGTCGGGCTACGGATTCCGCAATTTCACAAATTGGCCCGCCCTGCCGCTCGCCGAATCTCGCATTACTCCCCGCGCGAGGCACAATCCTGTCGCGGGGCGAGATTCGACGAAATCTGCCGCGTCCACCCACCCCGTCAGGCCAGCACGCCTTCGACCAGTTCGCCATGCACGTTGGTCAGGCGGCGTTGAATGCCGTTGTGGTAGTACGTCAAGCGTTCATGGTCGATGCCCAGCAGATGCAATACGGTCGAGTGGAAGTCGTGCCACGAAACGCGATTCTCGACCGCCTTCCAGCCGACTTCGTCGGTGGCTCCGTAGGCGAGTCCCGGTTTGACGCCGGCTCCGCACATCCAAACCGTGAACCCGTATTGATTGTGATCGCGACCGGCACCGATCACTCCGGCCGCCGACTGCGCGAACGGAGTACGGCCGAACTCGGAGGTGAACAGCAGCAACGTGTCCTCCAGCATCCCGCGCTGCTTGAGATCCCGAATTAGCGCGGCGATCGGTTGATCGATGCGAACGGCCTCGCGAGCGTGGTTCTCACGCATGTCCTCGTGGCCATCCCAATTGATGCGCGGCGAGCCGAACGCTCCGCCGGAGAACATCTGGATGAACCGCACGCCTCGTTCCAGCAGTCGCCGCGAGAGCAAGCAACTACGGCCGAAATCCACCGTCGCTTTGTCATTCAGTCCGTAGGCCTCTTGAGTCGCAGCCGTCTCGGAGGCGAGGTCCGCCACCTCCGGCACCGCGAGTTGCATCTTCGCCGCCAATTCGTAGCTGCGAATCCGCGCGAC
The DNA here is from genome assembly GCA_005798445.1 of Planctomyces sp. Lineage (GTDB taxonomy): Bacteria > Planctomycetota > Planctomycetia > Planctomycetales > Planctomycetaceae > SXKJ01. The sequence continues at coordinate 5,569 of SYJG01000300.1, read as the reverse complement.
CAATGCATCGTGACCGGGGACTTTCGCCAGCTCAGCTTCCGCGACATCGGCCAGGCCCGCCGGAGCCGTAAGTCGCAGATGCTTTTCGTTGAGCTTTCGTAGCAGCGCTCGCGACGCCAATTCCGTGCGCTCGTCGATCGGCCGAGAGGGCTGCAAATCGTCGATTGGGATGCCTCGGCTGCGAATCACAACACCCTGATGCCGAGCCGGCAGAAAGCCGTTCGTCCAATTGATCGAACCGCCAGCCGGCAGCCCGCGCGTGTCCGGAATGACCACGTAGGTTGGCAAGTTGTCCGTGTCATTGCCGAGTCCATACGACAGCCACGCTCCGATCGTCGGAAAGCCGTTCAGCCGGAAGCCGCTGTTCTCTTGAAATGTCGCGGGAGTGTGATTGCTGGTTTCGGCCCACATCGAGCGAATCAACGTCAGTTCATCGGCAACGGTTGCGATGTGCGGCATTAACTCCGAGACCCACAAGCCGCTCTCGCCGCGCTGCCGAAACGCCCAATCGTTTTTCCGAAGCAACCCGACCTGACCGAAGAAGACATCCGGCCGCTCGTCGCCACCAAGCGGCTGGCCATGTCGCTTCGCCAGCTCCGGCTTGTAGTCAAACGAGTCGATCTGACTGAATCCGCCGCAGGCGACGATGTGAATCACTCGCTTCGCCTTCGGAGCGAAATGCGGCGGCGGATCAGACGACTCGCCCGGCACAACTTCGGCATGCACGTCGCCAGTTCGCAGCAGCAAACTCGCCAGGGCTGCGCCGCCGAGTCCGGTCTGCGTCCACGAAAAGAAGCCGCGCCGGCTGAGAAGGTGGGAGTCGTTTGGAACGCTGCTCATGGATCAACCTCTGTGGACAGTCACACCGTAAACGTGACCGCTTCGGACTTCCACCGCAATGCTGGCGTGTTCGCGTGGAGCAATCGAGCCGGGATGTTGTCATCCGTCAGTTGGCGATAGCCCAAATAACTGCTCGTCAGTCGCGGGTTGATTTCGATGAGGATCGGCTCGACGGGACGATTGTCTGGCAACACGAGGTCGCAGCCGACGTATCCTGTCAGTCCTGGCACCGCACCGCAGGCTTGCTCGGCAAGTTGCTGTACCGCGTGTGCCGACTCCGGCGAAATATCCGCGAGAATTCGCCCGCCGCGATATTTGAAGTGACCATCCTCGCTGAGATGTTGTTCCGCGACCGGAAAGATCTCGATAACTGATCCGTCTTCGCCAATCAACATTGTCACGGACAATGCTTTGCCGGCGATGAACGGCTGTTGGATAAACGTTTCCGGCTCATGCAAGCGGCCGAGTTCGTGGCGAGCGTTCCACAAATCGAAGCCGTCACGCACCAGGAACATGTCTTGCGAGCCGGCTCCGTCGCGGCGTTTGATGACCGTCGGTCCGGGCCAGTGAACTTCCGATTGCCGGTCGGCAGGATTGAACGGCAGCGTTTCGGGTGTCGGAATGGATCGCTCGCGCAACCACGCCGCCAAAGGCAGCTTGTCCGAGGCCAGCATGATCGCTCGGTCGGAGGCTCCGAGGAATCGGCGCGGTGAAGATCGCGGGGGCTCGGTGTCGTTCACGAGTCGAAACAGCAAGGCCCGCTTCAGGAGTTCGGCGTTTGACTCCGGAGCGATCACCCACACTGCATCACTGTCGCGGATCAGCTCGCGGAACTGCGCCAACTCGTCCACCGCTGAGTCCACCATTCGCACATCACAATCCCTCGCTGGACACTGACCGAGCCGCGAATCCCAGGTGGTGACAACGTCGCAGCCGGGGATCGTGGTGATGTCCTCGATCAGCGCGGCCAGCATCGCCTGGCCTTCACGAGCCAACGACGTCTCCAGACTGGCTTCCGGCCAGCCGCCACCGCAGACAAACTCGGAGACGAAGACTCGCAAGGTGACCTCCGGCTACTTCCACTTCATGATTCGCGGTTCCCAACTTTGGTCAATGGGCACTTGCGACACAACGAACCCTCCGGCACCGGCAAGCTGAGCTTGTGCGATCTGGGCCATGACTTCGCGATGCGACACATCCCAGCCTTGCAGCACCGCGATCAACCGATTGGGCGGGACTGGCGTGCCTCGATGCCGAGCGGGCTGAGTCTGCATCAGCTCGATGGCTTCGCGAATCCATCCGGCATGATCGGGGTAGATCGGCAGGTCGCGCTCAAATTCTCGGAACGGCAACAGCAGCGCGAGCGGTTCCGAACGATCAGCCAGCGGCGTCAGTTGCTTCACGAATTCCTTCCAGCACAGGCCCTCGTAGCAGCCGACTCCGGCACACAACGTTTGCTTGTCGTGAGCTTCACATTCCGTCGCCCAGACCGGGATGACACGCGGCACGCGAGCTGCCTTTGAGACCGCCTCGACAAACTGCGCCGCCGCATCGGGGCCTAGTTTTGTGGTTGAGCGTTTCGGGCCGTAGTCAGTCGTCCAACGGCAGAGCGGATGTCCGCAGCCACAGGCGGACGGTGCTCCTTGCAAGTCGTTGAGAAACAATCCGGCCGGAGTCGGCAATCCCTCGAGCAACTTCGTCACGCGAGCGAGCTGCGCGTCGAATCCTTCGCGCGACATGATCGGCACCCACGGATAGGTTTTTACGACCTCGTTGTCGTTCGGCTCGGATGATTGCGGAAAGAACCTCCGCCATTCGGGATGCCCTTGCAAGCTGGCCATCAACTCCGGCCGCTTGTCTGCGAGAGCCGGACAACGAGCGACTTCGATCCAAAAATAGAACGGCATCTGATGACGTTGCGCTGTTGAGCAGGCTTGCCCAATCTCACGCCGCGAAGATTCGCGGCCGTCGTTCAGTCGCAGCACGACGGCATTGAATTCGGCCAATCGCAGGGTCGCGGCGCGAACATCGTCGAATTGCTGAGCATCCACCAGCACGGATCGCAGGGAAGCTGGGGGATCTGCAGCGTGAACATCTTCCGCGAACATTCCACAAATCATGACCAGCAGCACAAATCGCATGGGAACACTCCTCCGCCATTCAAAATGGCGAGCCGCGCGGTTTACGATTCTTGCACTCGATGCTCGTGGTTGCGCAGGTGCTGCGAACAATACTCGAACGTGCCCGCGTCGCATTTCGAGCAGATGCGGAAGTCTTCGCCAGGCTGGTCATGCTCGGTCAAGCCGCAGATCACGCAGGTGTGAAAAGGTTTGCCGGCTTCCGCGACCCTTTGGAATGCACCTTCCATGATCCGTTTGCCGGATCTCGCGCTCGAAAAAATGTCTCGGCCAAAAAACAACAGGAAATTGCCAATCGAAGCGAGCACAAAGGCTCGTCTCGACCAGTCGCCGCTGACGAGCACGTAGCCATAGCCCAGCCACGTCAGCAGCGCGAGCCATTTGATGCGGATCGGCAGGATGAAGTAGATGCTCAGCGTGAAGTTCGGAAACAAGTACGCGAACGCCAGGAACACTGACGACCCGATGAACATGTTCGTGGCGGGTCCGCCGTCCGGCAGCAGGAACGCGGCGGCGATGGTCGCCAGCACGGAGATCAACACATAAAAGTTGTACCGCACCGTGCCCCAGTAACCCTCGAGCGCCGTTCCCATCAGCCAGCACAAGTAGATGCAAAAAATCGCCAGGATGCCGTTTCCCGGCGGCAGAAAAACAAACGTGGCTAGTCGCCAAACTTCGCCATCCGTGACCTTTTCGGGGATCAACTTGAAGGCCTCGAGGATCGAGTCTTGGCCGACACGACGTGGGATCACCTGAATCAACAGCCACAAAGCCCCCTGGAACCCGGCCAGAAATCCGGTGAGGTTCGGAATCGCCAAGCGGCGAAAGCGACGTTCGAGGTGATCCTGCCAACTCATGTGGGCTCCATCAATTCACGGGCGACGTTGATTTCTCAACCTCGGTTTGCGGAAACTCCGCGACCCACGCGTACCAGTGGCACTGCACGCCGTCGATCCAAGTCAACTCGCGGCCTTTGAGCGGACCATCCACGCAGCGGCCAGCCAGAGTCCAACGGCTGCCGGTTTCCTTGTCTTTGAACGGAGCGGTTTCCGGAGAAATTATGTCCGCGAAAATCGTCAGCACACGGTCGTCGAGCTTTCGATGAAACGCGACCGACGACTTGGTCGGCCCGTACCAGAAGACCGCGATCGGTTTGCCACCGACGTCATCCACGAAGCACGCACGCTCGACGGACTCGTCCAACGGGAACGCCTTCGCCGATGCACCGACTTCGATGCCATGCACGCTCGCCAGTGGCTTGAGCCGATCATCGACTTTTCCCATCGACTGCTTGGCTTCGTCGCTGAGAGTCGTCGGCAGTTCTTTGAGGTCGTACTTCTTGCCGTCGAACAAGTCGTAAGCAGTCGATTCCGGATGCAGCATCAACCAGTGCGACCACTCGGTCATCACGTTGGGGATGCGAGTCAACCGCTGGCCCGCTTGCGGACCTTCGATCGCCTTGCCGCTGAGGGCTGACCAGAGCGTTCCGTCGCGACCTTTCACGACCATCACGCCGCCGCGCCAGCCATGAAACTCGTAGCCGTAATCCTTCTTGAAGGCCGTGACGTACCCACCGTCTGGGTCGTAGAAGAACAGGCCGTACGTATCGTTGACGACTCGCGAAGCCGAAAGGAAATGCCGTAACGGGACCGCTCCGCCATTGTGAGACGCGCGAATCCATGCCAGCACGCGGTCGTCCGGTTTCACGAACCGCTTCCGATTCTGCGTCGAGCAGTACGAGCAGGGCGGCTCGGTCAACGGCTTGAAGCTGCCGGGCTTCGCGAGGATCGGTCGCGGTTCGTCTGCTTTGAGAAACGACCCGCAAGCCAGCACGAAGAACAACACTCGAAGGGCGTGTGAACGATTCATCTCGGCCTCTCATTTCTGGGGGTTCTACGGTTTGTCTTTCACACCGGCGAGCCGATGCACGGCTTGCCATTCCGCGGCGGTGACCGGCTGGATCGACAGCCGAGCACCCTGCCGAATCACCATCATGTCTCGCAGATCGGCACACGCCTTGAGTTCGTCCCGCGTCACCTGCTTCGGAAAAACTTGCAGCAGCCGCACATCGACCATGAACCACGTCGGCTCGTCCGGTTTGCTCTTGGGATCGTAGTGGTGGTCCTGTGGATCAAACGCCGTGTGGTCGGGGTAGCCGGTCTTCACGACCTCGGCCGTCCCGACGATCGCCATCGGGTCGGCATTGCTGTGATAAAACAGGACTCGGTCACGCTGCCGGATCGTGTCGCGTAGAAGATTGCGAGCCTGATAATTGCGGACCCCGTCCCAAAACGTCGTCTTGTCTGGTTCCTTCGCCAGATCCGCAATCGAATACGACTCCGGCTCGGACTTGAACAGCCAGTACTGTCGAGCGAATGGAGCGGATTTCATCTTGGCTGCCATGCGGGCTTCTCCTTGGTTCGGGATTCTGGCAGCCGCGATCGAATTGCTCTAGTGCCGCAGATCGGAATTGATTTTCCATCAGAGAACGAGTTTGGCCAGTGTAGTTTTTGAGGGCCGAGGTTGCCGTCGGTGTGGTGGGCAGAATGGGGGCGGAGAACGAGGCGCGGTCGGTCGGCCGGTGTAGGTCC
>SYJG01000029.1 GCA_005798445.1 Planctomyces sp. | reverse complement strand
CATCGAGACCCACCACATGTCGATTCGCCTGGTGGGTCTCGATGACTCGACCCACCCTACGTTGCCTGCCATGACAAAACCTGCTCCAACGATGACCGTTCCGAACTTTGTGAAGGCCAAGGCCGAAGGCCGAAAGCTGTCGATGTTGACGGCCTACGACTTCACCTGGGCGGGGCTGTTCGATGCGGCGGGCGTGGACTCGATCCTGGTTGGCGACAGCTTGGGCATGGTCATCCAGGGACATTCGACGACGCTGCCGGTCACGCTCGACGAAATCATCTATCACGCCAAGTGTGTCACGCGAGCCGTTCGCCAGGCACTCGTCATCGTCGACATGCCGTTCATGTCGTTTCAAGTCAGTCCCGCTCAGGCGGTCGAGAATGCGGGCCGCATCTTGAAAGAAACGGGAGCCGCCGCCGTGAAGCTCGAAGGGGGCGAGAACCAAGCTCGCACGATCACCGCGCTAGCGGAGGCGGACATCCCGGTGATGGCTCACGTCGGTTTGAAGCCGCAGTCGGTCCACAAATTCGGCGGCATGAAGGTGCAGCGTGACGAGCACCGACTGCTGGCCGACGCGCGGGCCGCTCAAGAGGCCGGGGCATTCAGCGTGTTGTTGGAACTCGTTCCGCGAGACATTGCCGCTCAGATCACTCGTGAGCTGCACGTTCCGACCATCGGCATCGGAGCCGGTCCCGACTGCGACGGGCAAGTACTGGTCAGCTACGACATGCTCGGCCTGACGGACGGCTTCCATCCAAAGTTCGTCAAACACTTCGCCGAATTGCGAGCCGAGGCAACTCGTGCCGCTCAGCAATACGTTGCCGAAGTCCGTTCCGGGGCGTTCCCCGACGAGGCTCACAGCCACAAGTAGGTCAGGCTTTCCAGCCTGACCCGGATGTGCCAGATCGCGTCGATCGTTGATCGGGTCAGCCTGGAAAGGCTGACCTACTTCGGGTCGAGCAAAATGCCGCAGGTGTTGCAAAGTGCTCGACTCTGTGAGAGCGATGGTTCCCCCCGCCGATTGACGCGGAAATCTGAAATTGCCTGTCACAGCAAGGACTTGCGACTCTTTTGAAAATCGCATTCAAGTTTGGCACGAGCACTGCAATTGGAATCGCTCGCCGTGGTGGCAGGCGTTGGCCCGCAACTGCAAACTTCGGCGAACCCGAAAACGCTGTGAGTGACTCGTCGTTGCTCACAGCGTTTTTTATTTCTACGGTGTCCGCCTCGCGGCCCCCAGCACGTCGCGCCAGCGCGTGGTCGAATGAGTCAGTTTGCTTCGGCTAACGCGACCACTCGCTGGCGCGTCGTGCTAATTTTCAACCCTTGGCCGCCAAGGAGCGGCCCATGTCTGAAGCACCGTCCCGCCCAAGCGGCGTCCGGCACCTGATTGTCTTGCTGCTGACGCTGATGTCGGTGTTGCTGTATCTCGACCGCTTCTGCGTGTCGTTCGCAGGCGACTACATCAAGGAAGACCTTGGCTTGTCGCAGACACAGATGAGTTGGTTTCTCAGCGTCTTTTTCTGGTCCTACGCGCTGTCTCAAGTTCCGGCCGGCTGGCTGGCGGATCGATTTGGCGCGCGATTGATGCTGTCAATTTATGTCGTGGTCTGGTCGCTGTTCGTGGCTCAGATGGGGTTGGTCGCGGGCTTCTCGATGCTATTGTTTGCGCGACTCATGTATGGCATCGCCCAAGCGGGAGCCTACCCGACCGCCGGCGGAGTCATCAGTCGCTGGGTGCCGCTCTCCAAACGAGCAACCGCCAGCGCCTGGGTCGGACTTGGTGGCCGCATCGGTGGCGCGATGGCACCGATCCTGACCGCGTTCTTGATGGTGGTCTTCGTGCCGGTCGAAACGGAAGTCGGGTTTGCCGCGCGCGACATGATGGATGCGGGAAAGTTTTGTGCTCGAATTGTGCCCGTTTCTGACAAGGTCGAGCAAGCAATTCGCGTGGACGACATCGCCGAATCACAAAACAAAGCTCGAAAGAGTTTGACGACTCCCTCGTTTCTCGCTGAAAGAGTGGCGGTTGTTTTTGGCGCGTCTGATCGAAGTTCGGATTGGTCGGAGATCGAAGCGACCGCCGAAGAGCTTAGGTTATGGCAAGTTCGAAAAGCGCAGAGTCCACAACCCGACACGTCGCCTGCTCCGAAGACGTCACAAGCGACGGAAGCAAAACTTGTAGATGGGCTGAACCATCTGCTCGACAACAACATTCGGGGACCAATCTATGACCCTGCGGAGTTTCCAAAGATCAACTTGCCGCGCGAGGCGATCAAATATGCCGAACGCCTGAAGTCAGGCGACTCGCTTTCGCACCTGGAACTACGACGGTTCAATCGGTTGCTGATCGAGGCGGCATTTCCCGGTGAGATTCGGAAGCTCTACGGCCGAGGCTGGCGACCGGTGATGATTGTTTACGGGCTGTCCGGTGTCCTCGTGGCGTTGGGAATCTGGCTGATGTTTCGCGAGCGGCCAGAGCTGCACTCGCGAGTCAACGATGCCGAGCGTGCGCTGATCGAGACCGGGCGGCTCGCCACCGCCGCCGATCCGGCGAGTAAGGCCGGACGATTGCCGATCAAGCCGCTGTTCACCAATTTCAGTTTGTGGTGCAACTGCGCGAATCAAATCGGAACGAACATCGGCTGGGTATTTTTGGTGACGTGGCTGTCGCGGTATTTCATCGAGATGCACAGCGTTCCGATCTTGGAGCGAAGCGTGTTGGTGATGATGCCCAATCTGATCGGCCTCTGCGGCGGATTCCTGGGAGGCCGCTGGGTTGATTGGCTGCTGCCGCGTATCGGGCTGAAATGGAGCCGCAGCTTGCCACCGATCATCACGCGGTTCATCGCGGCGGGCGGTTACGGCATGTGTCTGTACTTCGCAGCTCAGCCGGTCGGGTCGGCGTTGAATTCTCCGTGGGCGTTCACGGCGGCGTTTTGTTTGATCTACTTTTCGGTGGATCTCGGTCAGTCGGCGTTCTGGGCTTACGCTCAAGACGCGGGCGGCAAATATGTCGGTTCGGTTCTCGGCTGGGGCAACATGTGGGGTAATCTCGGAGCCGCCTTCGGGCCGCTGCTTTACAACCATCTGCTTGGCGAGAATCCGAGCGTTGCTGAATGGAACAATCTCTTCTGGCTGGGGCTGATCGCGTTCGTCTTCGCCGGGGTCGCGACGTTTGGCCTGGACGCCTCGAAGCCGGTGTTTGCGGAGGAGACAAACTAGCACGACGCGCCAGCGAGTGGTCGTTCGATTGACCACTCGCTCGCGCGTCGTGCTGGAATTACTCACGCTGGTTTGCTCGCCAGCTTCTGTTGCCAGAATGCGTAGTCTTCCGGCGTGTCGAGATCGGCAAGCACAGATTCACGGTCGGTCGGCCATTCAGTGACGAGGCTCGGCGACGAACGGAGCAGCGTGTTGACGCCGACGTCTCGTGGAAGCTGTTCGATCTGCTCCGCCAGCGACCAGCGCAAGAACGTCGGGTGTCCGCGCCGCTGGCCGAGCATCGGCAGCAGAGCTTGGCAATCGCCTTGCGACCAGCGCGTCAGCAGGCCGTCGAGCACTTCCGGTTCGATCAGCGGGTGATCGGCGGGGATCAACAGCCAGCCGTCGTTGTCAGCCGGAGTGAATCGCTGGCGGATGGCTCGCAGACCGATCTCGATGCTGTCTCGCATTTCGGGCGGTTCGTGATCGGGGATGACTGCAATCGCAGAGGTGCGTTGCACAACTTCTTGCAGCGCGTGATCGTCGGGGCGGATGACAATCGCGACAGCAGTGACGTCCGGCCGAGCCAGCGTACTGATGAGTTGCTCGATGACCGTCGTGTTTAACCAAGGCAGCAGCAGCTTCGATGTGCCCATGCGGCGGCTGCGGCCGGCGGCTGGGATCAGAGCGAACAATCGGCGGGGAACGGAATCCATGTGGCAATCCGGCGAGCGACTCGAAATCATTTGCGACGATTGTGTCTCCCCGAACCGAAGCTGGCGATGCCGAACCTCAAATCTCACGTCTGTCATCCAGCCGCGCTCGAGCCGGAGACATTGCTCAAGAATTGCTCGGAGCGACGTGTTCGGCGTTCGGGTCCGGGAGGACAGCATCGCAACAAGGTCGAGACCGCCGTTGTCCTGAAGCACGAACCGACGGGAATCGAGGCCGAGGCGAACGAGCGTCGCAGTCAGGCCGAGAACCGCCAAGTCGCGCTGTTTCGGTTGCGAGTCCGTTTGGCGGTTGAATTCCGCACGGTTCGCTCACCCGCTGCCGTGCCTTCGGAGTTGTGGCGATCCCGTTGCAGCAACGGACGAGTCTTAGTGAATCCGAGTCATCCCGATTTTCCCACGCTGTTGGCCGAGGCGTTGGATGTGCTCGCGGTGTGCGATTTCGATCATGCGGCAGCGGCGATCTCGTTGAATTGCACCGGTTCGCAACTCGTCAAACTGTTGAAAGATGAGCGATCCGCCTTCGAGCGGTTGAACCGTGAGCGAGTCGCTCGCGGAATGCCGCGACTGAAGTGAGCGTCCGAAAATGGACTCGCCAATCTGATTTCGCCGGGTAAACTCTGGCCCAATTGCAGTTGTTGGAGCGACGGGAACGCGCAAGTTCCGTCCATGCCGCCGCAAGACGGTTCCAACTTCAATGGAATGTGCGCTCGCAACGGAAGGAAGTCGCCATGCGAAAACAGACTCGCTCAGAGGAAGTGTGTCGCCGAGTTCCCGTCCCGGCTCGCTTGTCGGACGCCAAAACCGTCGAGGAACCGGTTTGCTGCGATACCTTGGTCTTGTCACCGGTTGACTCGGTGATGCTGCACCCGCATCGTCTGGAGCAGGAAGTCCGCAACCGGCTGATGGCGGAACCAAGCCTCAACTTCACCTCGCTGGTGGTGCGCCGCGTCCGGGACGGGCTGTGCCTGGAAGGGGTCCTGGAAGCTGATGATTCCGACGACGTGAGCACGCTCGTTCGCCGTGTCTGTGGCGCGACGCCGGTGCTCAATCACTTGGTCGTCCATCGCACGCGCGAACTGCCTCGCAAAGGCTGAGGGGTTGCAGAACTAGCACGACGCGCAAGCGAGTGGTCAACAATTACCACTCGCTTGCGCGTCGTGCTGGTTTTGAAACCTAGCCAATCGTTTTGCCGACGGCTGCGGCCACGAGTCGGCAGCGGGCCATCGTGTCGGCGAACGCGGTGGGGGTGAGTGACTGTGCTCCGTCGCTCATCGCCTTCTTCGGATCGGGATGGACTTCGACAATCAATCCGTCGCTGCCGCACGCGACGGCGGCCAGACACATCGACGGGACGAGCGACGCGATGCCGGTGCCGTGGCTCGGATCGACGACGACCGGCAGGTGCGTTTTCTCTTGCAGGTACGCGACGGTCGCCAGCGGCAGAGTGAATCGCGTGTGCGTCTCGAACGTGCGGATGCCGCGCTCACAGAGCATCACCTGCTGGTTGCCTTGGTCGAGGATGTATTCCGCCGCGAGCAGGAACTCCTCGATCGTCGCCGACGGACCCCGTTTGAGCAGCACGGGCAGCCGCGTCTCGCCGACCGCTTGCAGCAGGTGATAGTTCTGCATGTTGCGAGCACCGATTTGCAGCACGTCGGTGTACTTCGCCACAAGTTCGACATGCTGCGGAGTCATGACCTCGGTGACGATTGCCAGTCCTGTTTTCTCACGGGCGAGGGCGAGCAGCTTGAGTCCCTCTTCCTTCATCCCTTGGAAGGCATACGGACTGGTGCGGGGCTTGAACGCTCCGCCGCGCAAGCCGGTTGCGCCGGCCGCTTTGACTTGTTCGGCGGCGAGCAAAATCTGTTCTTCGCTTTCGACCGAGCAGGGGCCGGCGATAACTCCGATGTGGCCGCCGCCGATGACCAGGCCGCGCGTCTTGATCGAGGTCGGTTCTGGCTTCGTCTCGCGGCTGGCGACTTTGTACGGCGCGAGGATCGGAACAACTTGCTCGACCTCGTCGTAGGATTCGAGCAGCTCTTTAGCTCCGTTCCGCTTGTCACCGACGGCGGCAATCACGGTTCGCTCGGTGCCGACGATGACGTGTGCCTTGAGGCCCATCTCTTCGACCGTGCGAGCCATCTGCTGGACGGCATCGGGAGTCGCGGTTCGTTTCATCACAACGATCATGATTCATGCTCCAAAGGAGTTCTCGTAGGTTGGGCACTCTTGCCCGACCAGGGACGGGCAAGAGTGCCCATCCTACGTCAAGAAAGCAGCCGTTCGGTGAGACGTATCCAGTAGCTGGCTCCGATCGGCAGCAGGTCGTCGTTGAAATCGTAGCGAGGATTGTGCAGCACGCGGCCATTGTCCGAAGGACCGTTGCCAGCCCAAATGTACGAGCCGGGGCGTTCGAGCAACATGAAGGAAAAATCCTCGCCCCCCATGCAGGGAGCGACGTTCGTATCGACGTGCTGCACGCCGACGACGTCGGCAGCGGCCTCAGCGGCCCATTGCGTTTCTGTGGGGGTGTTGACGGTCGATGGGTAGCGGCGGTCGTAGTGCAATTCGGCGGAGGCTCCCAGCGAAGTCGCGATGCCGCTGACGATCCGTCGCATGTGAGCTTCGGCCATGTCTTGGACCTCCTTGCGAAACGTTCGCACGGTGCCTCGGAGCATCACCTGCGTCGGGATCACGTTCCAAGTGTCGCCGGCGTGAATCTGCGTGACGCTGATGACCAGTTGGTCGAGCGGATTCATGTTGCGGCTGGTGATCGTTTGCAACGCGGTGACGATCTGCGATGCCGCGACAATCGGATCGACTCCCAAATGCGGCATCGCGGCGTGAGTGCCGTGACCTCGGACGATGATCTCGAAGACGTCGAACGCCGCCATGATCGGGCCGGAGCAGACGCCGAAATGTCCGACCGGCATTCCCGGCCAATTGTGCATTCCGAAGACCGCGTCGCAGGGGAACTGATTGAAGAGTCCCTCCTCGACCATGACTCGGCCACCCCCTTCGTTCTCCTCAGCCGGCTGAAAGATGACGTTGACCGTGCCGGCGAAGTTGCGCGACTCAGCGAGATACCGAGCGGCTCCCAGCAGCATCGTCGTGTG
>SYJG01000299.1 GCA_005798445.1 Planctomyces sp. | reverse complement strand
TTTGACGCCCGCTCCCTGACCGCTGATCCCTGCCTTCGCACACCACCACGCACCCAGCGTGTTGTGCAACAGGAACTGCACCATGTAGTCCTCGGTGAAAAGCTGCGTCACCGACGAAATCGTGCGGCTATCAATCTTGTTGCCGCTCTCGTTGACCTCCTTCTTTCGAGCCGTCTGCCAGAACTGATACACCCAGCCGAGACTGTCATCCGCCAAAAACGTCTCACGCGGCAAACTGGCCAGCAGCTTTTCCAGCCCCAGCCGATGCTCCGGCGCGAACTCGATCTCCAGCAGCACATCGTCCGTCCGAAACACCTGCGGCAACATCTTGCTGGCATATCTCGCCGCGAGCACGAACCCATTCGGCGCTCCCTCATCCGCCGCCAATTCGTCGCACTCGGCCAAGCTAACCGCGACCCCATCCGGGTGCATCAGCAAATGATTCTCCGCCAGGAATCTCGCGAATAGCATCCGATGCCAATACTCATAGGCCAACTCCTGAGCGAGTTGGTCGATGGTCTGCGTCTTATTCGGCAACCGCGAATCGCCCGCCTGCCGCCCACGAGCACGCAGCCGATTCCGCAACACCTTCTCCGCCGGCTTGAAGTGAGCGTGCGGCTCAGCCACATCAACGGCTCGCCTCTGCAATGCCAAACGCGCCGCCTCCTCGGCCTTCTCACGAGCCTGTTGGCAAACGGTGTCGAGTTGCGAACGAAGTTTGGAATCGAGAGCAGGCATAGTTTGTCCGGTTGCAGTCGCATTGGTCAGTCGATGTCCGTGGGCGGGTGCCATCCAGCCGCGATCCAGTAGCTGCGAACCTCGATCGCATCGGGATCATCCGCGAGATGCAAAGCGGCCACCGTGGCTCGACCCGATGGCGTCAGTCCCTCGATGCGAAGTCCGTCAACGGACCAACAGAAATGTTCGGACCAACGCTGCGTTCGCGGGTTGAACAATGGCACAACGATTCGCGAGACGGGGTCGATGGCCGCGACTCGTCGGGCCTTGGCTCGATTGCACAGCGGGCAACTGAGCCACAAATTGGATTCTTCGTCGGTCCCACCCAACGCCACGGGATTGATGTGCTCGATCTCCAGCCGCGCCATCACGAGCCGCTGGGGGCTGAGGCAATAACCACAGCGATGCCCGGCGGCGTCACGAATGCGGTGATCAAGTTCGACCGAGATGTATTCACGCGGCATGCTCGTTCAACGGCGGTCTGAGGCCACGAGCCACGGCCGTTCGCCAAGCCCGCGCCTTCGTCACCAACCCCTTCCGATAGTTCATCAAGAGTTCGTCCAATCGCTGTTGATCGCCGGGGACCAGCTCGCCTTCGCCTTGTCTCGCCAGCAAGTCACTGAATTCGGCTTGCTGCACATCGTCGAGCTGTGAATCGCAAAGCGCCAGCAACTCGTCATCGGACAACGACTCGACGCTCGGCTCCGTCACCGCTCGGCCGATCAAATCCACGGCGGCGTCCTCGAACCGGCGATGATGCGCTACCGAAAAAACCAAGACCTTCTGCGCCAACTCATCGGGCAGCTCTAGTGTGACGGTTTGACTCATGCCTTGTTCCTTATTCAACAACACAATCGCGACAGCCAAAAACAATCTACCCAGCCAATCCACCAGTCGCCAGCAACTTCCCCACTACACGATCACGGGACCGACTTTGAGCTTCGCCCGAATCGCCTCTTCCGCCGAAGTCAGCCAAGTCGAGAGTTCGCCGTCATTCTTGATCGTTGCGCTCGGCAGAGAAACGTGCTGAGCCTTCGGCTCCAGCAACTTCGCGGCGGCGTTCAAGGCTTTCCCGAACCGCGTCGGCAACGCATCGCTGAGCGCCTTGAGTTCGCTGAGTTTGACCTGTCGCAGCGTATCGAGAATCTCTTCCGTCGTTCCCACCGCGACTGCCGGCACTTGGCGGACACTGTTGGCCGAAAGGAGATCGTATCGTTGCGGCTGAGTGATCTGTTTCCAAACCGGCGAATCATCGAGAGACGTCAGCCCCTGCTCGTGGCTCGCGGTGCAAGCCGCGTGACTTTGATTGATTGCCTCGCGCAGAGCGGTCGTCAGCTTCGTGATGAAACCGGGAACAGGATCGGGGTCGGCCAACAAGCTCCGATTCTCTTGAATGGCATCAACCTCTGGCTGAACCTCGGCGGCCACCGTCAAATCGGCGGAGTGTTCCAACAATGAAGTCAATTGCTTCCACTTCGGTAATCGCTTCTGAATCCCGTCGCGTTGAGCCTGCCATTCCACGATGTCCTGTTCCAACCGAGCCTTCTGTTCGTGAATCGCTTTCAACTGGTCATTGGCGACGCGATTGCCAAGGTCGGTGAGATGTGCCGTCTGCGGTTGCTTCGGGAGCGGAGCCTCTCCACCGGCCTCTTCCGCCAGCTTGGTCAGCTTGTCGAGAAATTTCGGAGCATCAACCGATTCATTGTTGGGCGTCGTGGTGAGACCGAGCTTCTTGAAGAGACCACGAATGGCAATCAGTTGTGTCTTCGACAACGTGATCGTCTCGCAACGGAACTCGGCACTCGCGATGTTCTTTTGGTCGAGTTTGCCTTTGACGATCAGCTCGCTGCCGCTGCGTGCCTGCAACTGTCCGCAGGTGTGCAACACGATCAACGCGGCGTCGATCGCATCTTGCGGCCACCCAAACGGCGGAATGCCAAAGTTCTTGCGAACGTCGGTTCCCTTTTTGCCGCTGCCGACAAAATCGAGCACGGCCTTGCAGACTGGATGTGCTTCGGGATCGCCCTTGTAGCCGACCGCCTCCAAGGCATCGCCTGCACCTTTCTTGGCGCGTTCGATGACCTTGTGCCAATCTGGTGAATCTGCCACGTCGAACTGAAGATAGAGACGAGCCAAACACGCCTTGGTGGCATCCTCCACTTTGGCGGTGATCAACAAGCCGTTCACCGGATCGCCGCCACCTGCCAGATAGATCGCGGTTTCATCCAGTAAGTCACCGATCAAGTCGTCACGAGTCTTGAGAGCTTGGGCCAGTCGAGTTTCCATCGACTTGCGAGCGTCAATGCCTTCGTCGGTGCTGGGCGTCCCTTTGATCTCCAGAGTTTTCTCGGCGGCATAGTAGGTGGCGATCGCCTGTTTGATGTCTTCGGCTTTGTTTCGCGGAATGAAGCCATACACGACGGCCGCTGAATCGCCCGCTGTCCGAGCATCGTTCAGCACGATCGACTCTTCGACATCCCAACCGTCTCGAATCCAAACGGGAATTTCAGAACCGTCTGTGGCGGGAGCATCCAGGCCGAAGTGCAATACGAACCTGCGGGTCTCCTTGCTGGCTCCGTGGGTGAGCTTCGACTTCTTGAGGATCTCGCTGCAATGCGTCTGCAAAAGCTGCGACCGCTCGCCGCCCAGCTTGCCGGTGTCCGCCAGCAATTTGTTGCGAGCCTCCTGAAACGATTGGTTCCACTCGGCTCCTTCACGGGTCTGCATCCGATATTCGTCTTCGACGGGCATCACCGCGCCCGAAGCGACCAACTTTTCCAGCAACTCCGGCACTTTCTTGCGCAGGTCGTCACTGCTGACGTTCAAGTCCGTCACGAGCAAATCGGCGAGTGTGTCAGCGTTGGCTCGAATCCCCGCGTCAAGCGGCTCCCCTTGATGCGGCAGTTGGCCGATCAGGAAGATCAACGCACACATTTGGTATCGCAGTTCGCCATCCGCTTCGTTCTTCTGGCGAGCAATCGTCTCCGAAATTTCTTGCAACAACACGCCGGACTGAAGCATCTTGCTCTTGATCGACGAGTCGTAGATGAACGCTCCGCTGATCACGATGCCGAGGTCAAAGTCGGCAGTCTTCTGCACGGCGTCGTAAACAATCCAGAGTTGGTTGCGAAGCTGGGCACCAGTGCCGGCCGTGTCCACGGCACGCAGCACTTTTTCCCAGAACCGTCGCCGCACGGGCAGAATGGGATAATCCTGCACAAGCAATTGCCGATCGCGTGTCGTGAAGGCGATCTTCGTGCTGCCAAGGTGGCGTTCGATCTCGCCCGGATGATGGTCCAAGAGTGTCTGTACCGCCGGAACCGCCGTGGGCTTTTTCTTGAGCACGACTTCGCGGGTGACTTGCTCAACGTCGGTATCTTGCAACTCGATGGTGACGGGGAAGTCGCCTTGCAGTTTTTGCAGCAATGGCGTGCCATTGAGCGCGTTCTGCCCCGTGGCCACCACCATCACTGTCGGCCCCATCTTTGGAGTGAACTGACGTTGGAACACGTCAATGTCGTAAGAACGTCCTCGCGCACGCTCCGTCCCTTCTCCGATATATTGCTGCACTTCGTCAAGCACGATCAGCGTGCAGGGCATCTTGCCATTTCGCATCAAGGCTTGCTTGGCCTTCGCCACCATTTCGTCGATGGAGACATCCGCCTTTTCCGGGAACTGCCGCTCCAACAGGATTTTCACTTCGGCGGGCTTGTTCGCGAATTCAGGACGGGCGGCCAGAATCGCTTTGGCCATCACGTCGGAGACATAGAGATTGGTCAACTCCAAGTCGAAATCACGACCGGCCTTTGCAACGTGCTTGCGCACGTCGTCTTCGATTCCCTCATGACGCAGCCACATCACGAAGCTGGCCGTCGCGTATTGTTCGGGAAGCCCGACCGATCGAAAAATGATGCTCAGAATTTCCTGCCGCACACTCTCACCGGCTCCGGCCCCCAATGTGCCGGCAGCCGCGTGTAGCCCGCCATGCCGTTTGGCCTGGGTCGCGAGTTCCTTGAATGCGTCCTTGATGTTGGTCGGCACATTCTTCGGTAGTCCGCGGGACTTCGTGCCGTCTGGAAACTCGAAGTCGATCCACATGTGTTGCAGCATCTTGACGAGATGGCTCTTGCCAGAGCCAAAGAAGCCGCTGACCCAAACACCGGGCTGCTCGGCCTTGTCCAGATTGCCGAGATATGTGGTCAGGATGCGCGTCATGCCTTCGGCATACTGACCGTCGCAGACGAACTTGGTCAGCTCGAAGCGAAGCGTGTCGAGCCAACGAGCCATGCCGTCAGGATCGGTCTCCGGGGAGTTGACCTTTGCGACACCTTGGTTGAGCAACGTGTTGGTGCGAGGGTCTTCGTCGTAAATCTCACGATTCTTCATTTGCGAACTTCCCCTTCGCTGGCTGTGATTGGGACAGCGTGATAATTCCAGCCGTCGCGCGCATCGAGCAGTCGATAGTTGTCTTGTTCATACACGCCGGGAAAGAACACGAGCAGCCGGCCTCGAATGGCGTTCTCGAACATCGGCAGGATTTCAGAGATGCGCAGAAAGCCGAACAACGAGGCCACTCCGTAGATCGCGACGACGGTGTTGTCGGCGGACTCGACGGCTTGAAGAGCCTGAGTCAATTGACCGGCGACAGATTTCTTGAACGCTGCCATCGGTGCGGCACCGAGACGTGACGGCGATTCAAAATAGCTTTCCGCGTAATCGGAATACGGCGGACTGCAAAGCCAATTGGCGAAAGCATCGGTGAAGTCGATGGACTGCCAGTGATGGCCGACTCGTTCCGTCGCCTCTTTGAAATCACCGAACCGGTGCCGCAGCTTCCGTTCGTCCTCTTTGTCGTACACGGCCAGCCAAACACGCTGCGCCCCGGCAATGTGCTGATCCCACGGCAGGCCACAGATTCGCTGGTAGTTCTTGCGAAGCAGATCAATCCTGCTCATACGCAACCTTCTCTTCCTTCGACGTGATCAATCCGGGGAACGTGAGTTCTGAAACACTTCCTGCGGCTTTGTAATTCAGCCAGCCTTGCCGCGAGGCTTCAGTAAGGAGGCCATTTAATTCGGTTGGCGAGCGATCCAACAAGCGAGCCCACGTTGAATCAAACAGCAGCCGTCCCCGCAATCCGCAAAGAAATCCCAAGGCCAAGGCGAACGCTGCAACCGTAGGCGTGACATGAGGCTTTGACCGCCTCTTGTTCACCTTACCGAGCAAATAGCCGGCCTGCGACCAACTGGATGCCAGCCGTTGAGCGGTCGCCAAAGCCGTCGATGCCTGGAACCGGCCTGGGAACTTTTCATTGAGATGCTCGACAATCTGATTCGGCGTGACGGTTTGCTCCAGCTTGACGGATTGAATGAACGGCGTGGTCTCCCTCAGCAAAGGATCGCGGGCGGCGGCGGCTAGAAACGCCAGCATCGGACGGCTGGCTGGATCGCTGGGCCAAAAGTGCCGCAACAACCGGAAGACTGTGCAACCTGGGTCCAAGGCGTAGAGTTCGGTCAGCCGCTTGGCGGTTCGCTGGCGAGTCGTCTGAGTCGGCTTGCCGAGAGCGTTATCCTCTACGATGGTCGTGAGGTAGCTCGTCGCGGGTGCGTGCGATCCGACCTTCTCCAGCAACAACGACAGTTCATCCAACATCATCGTGCGGCTGGTGTGAACGCTGGTCGTGCCCTCGCGGAATCCAAGAGACTCTGGAAATAGAAGTGGTTTGCTTGCCTGCACCAGTAACCTCGTTGCTCTCGCGAATCGCCGAACGATCTGCGGTAGATTCGCCACCGCAGACAATGAAGATCGCACAACATACGGAGCCACTTCCGACGTGGAAACCTTCACGCGGGCGATTCTCTTTCGTGGCGACATGAGCCACGCCGAGAATCGCATCAGACTCACGTCGAAATTGATCCCCAAGCGAATTGGCTTGGGGATCGGCTCGGAGAGCCAGCGGTCAGAACCGGCCACCGGTTTCGTCTTCCAATCCCGTGGCGTCGGTTTCTTCCTGGCCGGGAACTGGCGTCTCGTAGCAATACTCCTGAGCCTTCGCGAGACAAAAGAGTAATGCCGGTAAGTCAGACGGTTGGTAGGACGCGGCGTCCTTCCATTGGCCTGACTTTGAATCCAGATACCGGCGGGGATTGATCGTCACAGAACGAAAATGTCGAACCGATCCGTCCTCGCCTGTCCCTTCATTGAGCCAAATGGCAACTCCAATTCCACTGGCGAACGGTCCGATCTTCTTCTCTGGCGATTTCTGTGGTCGGGTCTTCGTGTCTTGCGACATGACCTGTCTCCTGTGCGAAAGAACGCTGGACTCTCCTGAGAGAGGCATCAAGCGAAATGCCTGATGCAAACGCGACAATGCCACAACTTTCCCCGCCGCGCAAGAGGCCGATGCGGAGCAATCGGCAGAAGGCGATCTACTCAAGAGAAGTCAGTTGCTCAGAAGAGCCGAAGCTGGTTCACGCGACGCGGTGACAGTTCGACTTGGTCGTCAGCCGGCGTGGTATGCAGTTCGTTAAGTGGAACCAAATCCAACGAGCCTCCGGTCAATGGCGGTGTCGGTTTCGCGGCGATCTGTTGCACCGGTTCCGGCAAGTCGCCAATCGGCACTTCCGAGATGAAGCCCTGCAAGTCGAATCCCGTGCGATAGACAAGCCGCTGTTCGTCGGCGAGTGAGTTTCCCCAAATGACGAAGCCGTACAGGTTCCGCAATGCGAGATTGATGGCCGTCATGCGGACGCATCGCAAATCAATGTCTCGTCCAACGAAGAGCCAATGTGGTTGCATCTCCGCGACGGCGAGCAGCATCCGACCGCTCCCACAAGCTGGATCACAGATTCGTTTGACTTCATGTTGCTCTACTTCGGGCACATCACTGACCATCATCCGAGCCATCATGCGTCCGACATTTTCCGGAGTAAAAAATTGCCCAGCCTCCCCGTATGTGATCGATCCTTGAAACACGTCGCCCAAGATGTCCTTCATCCCGTCGCGTGTTTCCTCCATCGCGTCAACGGTTCGACCGAAAAGCTCGGCAAGAGAATCGCAGCCACGCTTCCCCGGCTTGCCATGCGAGTGCCGCTTCACAACCTCAAGGTACCGCTCTTCCATCCGTCCGCCGGAGAGACTGCATACGACCATATTCAAGAAATCATCAAAGGCTTGCCCGCGGCTCAGGCCGCTGCGGTGAGCGGCCTCATCAAGCGTCTTGAGAAGGTCAGCCGATTCGGGATGAAGGAAGTACTCCTTCGCCATGTGGCGGTCAGGGAAAGAATCAAAACAGACGCCGCGTTTCGGAAGGCTTTGCCGAGGGGACGGAATCAGATTGCGGAGCCGATGACTGCGAAGCTGGTTGCTTCTCGGCCTTCGGCTGAATGGGCGATGCCTTGATCGCCGCGAGCAGCTTCGCTCGGACATCGTCTAATGCCGAGAGAAGAAGGTTGACCTGCTCTTGCCCAACGACCGTGACTGCCTCGGCGATCTCGGACACGAGTTCGTCAAACACATCGGGTGCGAGTTCGGACGAATTGGCTGACGCGACTGTGGACGTGACGACTTCAAGCAACTCATTCGCATCCGGCGCAAGCGGATCGCGAGCCATGCGGACGATCCGCGTGTGCTCACCGTGGCGTCCGGGGATGCCGTTTCGTGTCAGCCATCCCAAGTCCTCGCGAGTCTCATCCAGAACATCGCGCACAACCCGGACTTCATCGGCGAGCCGATTCACGGCATCGGTCAGCCGCTCCAGCCATTGCGAGCGTTGTGATTCCGGGGCCGATGCTATGGCGGATTTCTTCATGCGGTCAGTGAGGGAACGCAGCGTGCCGCAAAAAAACCATTCCGTCAAATTGCTGTATGTGACGGGTTGATCGGTAACACCTTGCCGCCCAAAGAAGCCCCAAGCGTCATGCTTGGGGCGAGCATCATGCCCTTTGACGCTTTGCATGCTTACGGGCTTGGCGGACATCGGCCAGCACGAGGTGGCAAACGAAGTAGGCAACCGCGTGATGCCATCGCGTGCCGAGTTTCTGGTCGCCAACGGTTTGAGGCGGGAATCCTCTTCGTTGCAACCAGTCCAAGAGTGCGTTCGCCAGTTCTTCGGCTCGATTCCAGTCGCGTTGCGAACGTGCTTCCAAGAGGTCGTTCCAAGTGGCTTGCGGGTCCATGCCCTTCTCCTTTGCTTGCGGTCAAAGAGCGGTGTGCTCGATTCGTCTAACTCAACGCGAGTCAGACGGATCGACCGTAGCGCAGGGATGGAACCAGCGCAAGCGGCGTCATTCGGTGCGATTCACGCTCGCCACTGGCCGGCGATCTCGGACTGGATCTTCTCGAACGGTTGAGCGTGTTGCCGACGCGAGCGTTCGGTGACGATCGCGAAGCGGTCTTCGGTGATGGGCGGTGGTGACAGGGTCTGCATGGAGAACGGGTTGCTGGGCATGCCGTCGATCAGCAGACGGGCATAGGCGGTGTACCTGGGAAGATTGGTCAGGTCTTGGGAATGGAGTTGGCCGGGGTGTTTGCTGAGTTGTTCGGCCAGGACTTCCGCGTCGTCCGTCCCGACTTGGAAGGCGATGATCGAACCGACGTTGCCAAAGACGGCATCGGCGGTCGTATCATCCAATTGCTTCAGGTACTGGTGGGCGATGGTCAGGCTCAGGCGATACTTGCGAGCCTCGCTCAAGATGGACGCGAATGAGCTGGTCGTGAAGTTTTGGAACTCGTCGATGTAGAGGAAGAAGTCACGGCGTTGATCTTCGGGAACATCGGCTCGCGTCATGGCGGCTTGCTGGATGGTCGTGACGAGAAATGCTCCGAGCAACGTGGCGTTGTCCTCGCCAACGCGGCCTTTGCTCAGATTGACGATCAGCACTTTGCCCTGGTCCATGATCTCACGCAGGTTGAGCGAGCGACCGGGCTGGCTGACGATCGCTCGCATCGTGCGATTGGTCAGGAACGGTCGAATCTTATTTTGGATCGCGGCGACAGCCTCGGTGCGATAGCGGTCGTCCCAATTGGCGAACTCGTGCATCCAGAAGCTGCGGACCACGTCATCTCGAATCTTCGGGACAATGACGTCACGGTAGCTTCGCTCGGCGAGCAGTCGCATCAGCTCCAGCATCGTGCCGCCTTGCTCGACGGTCGCGAACACCGCGTTGCGAAGCGTGTCTTCCAATCGTGGCCCCCAAGAATCGTGGAGCTTCTTGAACGCGGACACGATGCCCGACGTGACTTGGTCGATCAGTGTCGGATCACGGCACGCGAGCGGATTGAACGCCACGGCGAAGTCTCGATCTCCGGCATCGAAGAGAATCACGTCGTTCGTCCGCTGCGTCGGCATCATGCGAATGATGCTGGTCGCGAGGTCTCCGTGAGGATCAACGAGACAGACGCCATGCCCCGCCGCCAAGTCAGCATGAATCTGGTTCAGCAGCAACGTCGTCTTACCCATGCCAGTTTTGCCGACGACATATAGGTGCCGACGACGATCTTCCTCCGCGATGCCAATGATGCGGCGATCCTCTCGGAAGTGAATGCGGCCCACGATGACCGCCCCGTCCTCTCCTCCTGAGTAGAACTTGCCCGGTGCTTCAAGTTCTCCGAACTCGGTCGTCTGCATCTGTTCGGCGAGAACGGTCGCCGTCGGCGGATGCCATAGTGTCGCGAGTTCTTCATGCGACAGTAGAAAGCCGCGACCTTGAAGCGGTTGCCAGCGACCACGTCGCAGCGGACCAAGCCGAAACGTCGCGAGCCGCGATCTCGTGAACGCTCCGAAAGCACCAGCCAGCGAATGCAAGCGATCTCTGACTCGGTCGGCTCCGCCACGTCGCACAATGACGCTCAAGCGGATGTGAGTCTCGAACAAATGCCCGCCCAGCTTGTCGCTCGCGGATTGCAGGTCGGCTTCTCGTTCGTGGGTGCGGCCGGTCGATGTCATGAGCGTGTTGCTGGTGAAGTGACCGACAGACCGTGCGGCCAAGAGGCCCACGATCCAAGCGAGCGGCCACGTCGCAGAGCGAGTGATGCGCCGCGCATAGAATGCGGCCAACTTGGGATGACGATGGAAGAAGGGACGGTCGAGCCGATGCACGGCTTTGATCGCGGCATGGCCTCGCCGATGACTGGCCGGACGCACGACGATTTCGACTTGGCAACGAGTCGATTCGTCGGACTTGATCGCTCGCAAGATGCCATTGATCGGGTCCGCGAAATTGCGATTGAGCTGATCTTCAAACTGCCCGTGCCGCAGAATGGGAAACAGTTCGGGCACGAGCGAGAGTTCTGACGACCAAGTCTCGTAGCCTGCGGAGTCCGTCGGCGATGCCTCTGGTTCCGGCGGCGTGAGCGTACACTGCGGATAGTTCGCCGTAATCGGTCCACAGACGAGTTGCTGGAGTTCGTCAGGAAATTCAAAGAACAAACCGACTCGCTGCCACAAAGCTTCGTATCCCAAGACGATTGGCCGCCGTAGGTGATTCGCCTGATGGATTGCCGCGAGCGCCTTCTCCATATAACGCGGCCCGCGTTCGTTGGCGGCCGGAGCGGAGAGCAGTTTCAGCACGTTCGCAGCGTACCACGACTTTTCAGCTTGAATGGATCGCCCCAGCGGTTAAGCCATCACTCAATTGTCCAACGGGCTGAAGCGGTGACAGTCCTTCCACCCTGCGTGAATACTGACATTGCTCGTCACCCGGCTCCATTCCCACGCAACAATTGGGCCGGGTCGGATAGATCCCGCAGCGATTGTCTTCGCCAAGGAATTGGCACCTGTGACCACAATTGAGGAGCACCGCCATGCAGTCCTCGGTGATCTCTCGCACCATTTGATCCACGCTCTTGCCGGCATGGTGACGATCAGCGTTGATTAGCCGTGGCTCGCGGAGCACGTCGATCTCATCACATTCGATGAGAAGATGACCTTTGCAGCAAGCGCCACAACTGTCGCATTCAAACTTCGGCATGTCCTCAGCGTACTCGATCCCTAATCGCGCGCAAGCCCGATGTCGCGACCGTGGAGAAAGTGAAGATGTCGAACATGCCGGAACAAAAACCGCCTCAGTTGAGTGTGTGCATTCTCGCGTGAGGCGGTGGCCGCCACGTCTCCGGTCGGTCGCTGGCTTCCTCATCCGTTTGGGAGAAGGGACGCGGCGTGATACCCGCGTCGAGCGTAAGTCGGGACGATAGTCGGCAGAGCGACGCTACCAGACAAACACAGGCGACGTCACGGGACGCGACAGTCGCACAGGCGTTCGGACGAAGTCTGACGTCGGGTGCAGGTTGACGAGAGACTGCCAGCGGCCGTGATGGTCGAGAAACATCGGAGCGTGCAACGCACGCGGCTCCGCGAGCAACGAGTCCTGCGTCGCGGCGTAGGCCAAGTGCCGATCGGAATTGCGGGCACACTCACGAGCGAGCCACAAGATGTGATAGGCCCGCTCCCAACTCCGGGTCAGGAACACGACGCGAAAGAATGGTCTCGGTCCCGGCTGGCTCTGTCCCTTCCACCATGCGATGAACGCATCCTGGCACGCTTCGTAATGAATGAGCTTCGTGCGAATGCTCTGCTCGGCCCGCGAATTGAGCGGCTCAGTCGATTGGTCGATCTCAAAGTAGACGTTGAACGACTTGCCGCTCTGTGTGAACTGAAAGAAACAATCGGGCCGGTATTTCTGGCGGCCAGTGTTGAGGGCCGCCTCGCCATCGCCTTGAAACACCGTCATTGCCGTGCGGCTCCGATGCGCCGCGAC
Source organism: Planctomyces sp. (assembly GCA_005798445.1). Taxonomy (GTDB): domain Bacteria; phylum Planctomycetota; class Planctomycetia; order Planctomycetales; family Planctomycetaceae; genus SXKJ01. The sequence continues at coordinate 10,335 of SYJG01000299.1, read as the reverse complement.
GACGATCTGCACGATGACCTCGGCTAGTGCCCAAGTGTGCTGAAACCGCGAAGGAGCAATCGTCTCGAATCGCGAGCGGTGAGGCAAATCGACTTCGGCCCCATGCAAGACGCGATAGCCTTCGGCCGTGAGCTTGTACCAGTTGATCGGCCCGCCGACTCCGTGTGTCGTGGGGAAGGCTCGGACGAACCGAGCCGCCGCGAGCGATTGCAGTCGTTCCCGCACACGGCGTTCGTCGTGGAACGCATCGCCGGGAAACGACTCGCTCGCCTTGAGAATCAGCGTCGTGGTCGCGGGCGTGTGGTCGAGCAACCGCAGCAACGCCTCGTCCCTGGCCGACAGAATCAATCGGTTTGTCATCAGTCGGAAACCAGCGTAGCATGGGCCTCCTCTTCCCCACCACACCTTGTCACGGACCGGATATGTGAACGTCGATCAGCTTCAAGCGGACACCTCGCTCACCGAGGCGGCGGCCAAGTGCGGTGTCACGCTCGACGCTCACGGCAGCGGCCAAGAGGTTCGTCTCGATTGCTCGTTCGGTTGCCAAGGTGACCACTGCGGCCGGCGTGAAATTGCCGTCAACACCGAGAATCCGCAGAAGGTCTTCATGTGCCATGCGTATCAGTGTGGCTTTCGAGGCAACCTGCTGACGCTGATGCACGGCTGGCTCACCGGCACACGCCCTGCCGGTGAGAAGCTCAAGGGAGACGAGTTTCACCGCGTGAAGAATATCCTCGCAAGCAATGCGATGACGGCGACGAGAACAGACAACGAACCGCCGAAGATCACCAAGAGCGAGTCCCCTTCTCCAATGACGGATCGAAACATTCCGCTCGTCGAATCCGACGACGCCAAAGTTCGCGATCTGGCCACGCTCGACGAGAAGTTCATCGTCGATGTCGCAACCATGCCGCCGGCCACCGCGAGCTACGTTCGCCGCCACCCCTGCCTTTCTCCTGAGTCGATGAAGAAGTGGCGCAGCGGCATCCTGCCGCTACACGGCGGCAATGACAAACGCGGCTTCAGCTTGCGAGGCAACATCATCTATCCGGTTCTCTCCGAAGACGGACAGGTACTCGCGTGGATCGGCCGCGATCCGACCTACGAGCAGAAGGAACGTGACTTCGCCCGCCTCACACCGGCCGAGCGGATCGAAGCCACCGCACCGATCAAGCATCGGTTCCCGAAAGGCTTCCATCGCGGACTCGAACTATTCGGACAACAAGCGAGCCGCCTCAAGGAACCCGGCTATCGTGAGTCGATCGCCCATCACGGCATCATCGTCGTGGAAGGCTTCAACGACGTTATCGGTCTCGACAACCTCGGCATCCCAGCGGTTGCGGTCATGTCCAACCGAATCACCGAGCATCAAATCGAGAAGATCGCTCGATGGGCCAAGCAACTTGCCAACGGCAAGGTGTCGCTCCTCTTCGATTGCGAACAGACCGGCGACGACGGAGCGAAAGAGGCTCTTTGGTTGTTCGCGGAACGAGGACTCGATGTCCGCCTCGGCTGGTCTCAGTCCATGCACAGCGGCACGTTCAAAGGACGCCAGCCGGAGCACCTGAGTCATGAAGAATGGGATGTTGTCATCAGCCCCGCAATAGTGCAGTGAAGACCAGCGAAGGTGCCGATCCCGAAGACCCGGACGGTGGCACCGCCGAGCTGGCCGGCACCCCGGCCACCAGCACCGTCTTGCTGGCACCGGCCTCGGCCCGCTGGCCACCGCCGTCACCTACGAGTTCTGGCTCGTCGGCCACAACTCCCAAGGCGACGGTCCACCGAGCAACCGCATCTCGCGACGTAGTGGCGTCTTCGCCGCGTTTCTGTACGATCTTCCGTTGAAGTCAGGCAGTTTGAAGTGAGGCCACCCATGAAATATGCCGCCATGATCGAAAAAGGACCGACCAGCTACGGAGCGACCGTTCTCGACCTGCCGGGCTGCGTGGCGGTGGCGGAGACTCTGGCGGAAGTGGAAACACTCATTCGTGAAGCCATCGAGTTTCATATCGAGGGCTTTCGTCAAGACGGTCTGCCAGTTCCCCCGCCCACGACCATTTGTGAATACGTCGAAACCCAAGCCGCCTGATTCATCCGCGGGTCCGACGTTGGCCGTGTGTGGATGTGAATAACGACTCTTCAGGAGGTAGAGGCAATGTCTCTCGACAAGGTAAAGCAATTTCACAATACGACTTTTGTCATTCCAAGACATTCGGACAAGGGACTTGTGGAAAAACTGCTCGCGATGGCTCAAGAGGGCGGCGTCCAATTAGAAAAGGCGACTTACTATTTCACATTCTCACCAGAGTTAGCCGAGTTCAGTGGCGACCAGAAAGACGAGAAGCTTCAAGAACTACTCGCGTGCGACACCATCACCACGCGACAGATAATCTTTGAGTTACAGGGGGCGATGAAGGTCTCTGTCCAGCGAGGCTGGGACAATCAGAGTAAGACGCTGACTGGAAACCAAGACACGCTGACGTTTGAGCCGCCCCAAAAGTGCAACGTCCCCACGGTGGCGAAGTACGTCATGCTTGCGCGGAAGCACTTCGGTGCGATTGATACAAAGCCCTTCCTTGATTTCCTCGATGAAGGAGCAAAACAACTTTATCAAACGCGAGAACAAGACATTCAGAAACTGGAAAGGATGCAGGAGAACTTCTTCAAGAGTATGACGGAGTTCACGCTCGATCAGCAGCAGAAGCAGCAGGAGTTTCAGCGCCAATTGGAATCGGAGTACGCGGCGAGACAATCGAAGTTGGAAGAGCAGCATGGCGAGCGGTTGAATCAGTTAGAGGCGAAGGACGCCGACCTGAAGAAGATTCGTGCCGAGATTGACGAGAGAGAGAACCGGCAAGCGAGACGAGACATTTACAAAGAACTCAAAGCCAAACTCGTAGCGCGGAACACAACGTTTGAGTTGACGGCGGGCACGAAGAATCGACGAAGAACCGTCTTCTGGTTCACCATCGCTCTCCTGGGACTATTTTTCACGGGTTTTTGGTACTGCTTCGACAAAAACGTCATCAATAACGAACCGCCAATCAATTGGATCGCTGTCGGAAGTCAGATTGGCTTTGCCCTGACCTTCATTGGAATCGCAACGTTTTTCATTCAGTGGAACCACCGCTGGTTTCAGAAACATGCGGACGAAGAGTTCAAGCTGAAGCGGCTCGACTTGGACTTTGACCGGGCGAATTGGCTCGTCGAACTGGCGATGGAATGGCAGAACATCACCAAGTCCGACGTTCCGGCCGAACTTGTCAACAAGCTGTCCCGTAACTTGTTCAACGCAGATGAGGCGAAGGACACCGACATCCACCCAGCCGAGACGTTTCTCTCGGCAATATTCGGTAAAGCAGGCAGTATCAATGTCGAATTTCCTGGCAAGTTCACAATGCACCGGAGCGATCCAGCCGACGCGAGGATCGCTTCCCCAAAAACGAATTGATAGGCGCGGTTGAATCGCGGGTGACCCAGCTTCGCAGAAGCTGAGTGCCGAACGCACAAGAAAGTTTGCGGGATGTCGAATAAGGAAACAACCGTAGTTGCTGAGCAACGTCGGTCCTGTGTTTCTTGTGCTTCACATCCAGTTTGAGGCGAGCTGGGCCACCCGGAGGGAAAAACACTATGAGCAAAACGCAAGACAGAAAGTTAGTTGTCTTCGCCGGGCCACCGTGCTCTGGAAAATCAACGCTCGGTCAGCTCCTATCTGCTCGTTTGGGAATCGAGTACCGGCAGATGGACCAAATTCGTAAATGCCTATTTCCAGAATCGCAGCAAGAGGCGGAGCATCGGAAGATAGCATACGCAGCAATGCACATGATTGCGGATGAGTTTCTCACACGGGACAAGTCCGTGATTGTGGACGCGACGTATGGCCCGATCGAGCATCGTAAAGCGATTGAATCAATCGCACAGGCACAGGGAGCACAACTCTTCCTAATAGAATGTAAAGTCCCAGTAAATGTCGCTGTTGATCGCTTTGTGAATCATCGAAATCATGGCGAACATCCTGCCGTCGATCTTACCTCCGAGAAAGTCGCCTCGCTGGTCCAGGGATTTCAATACTTTGGAAAAGGCTTGGCTCTGGATACAACGAGGTCTCCGGAGGAATGCCTGCATCAGATCGAAAATTATCTCGCACACGGCGAAGCCATTCGCTATGGCGACTGGTCAAAGACGGAAAATGTTAGCGCAATCTCAGCTCAGGAAAGCCCTGAAGTGATGAAGGAATGGGACACACTACGGGCTGAGACACTGCAATCGCAAAGCCAGCGAATGACGGCATTTCAGGGATCGATCACGCTGTTTTCGGTGCTTTATGTTGCATCCCTGTCGTCAGCAACCGGCCTGAAAAGCGAGTCGCACATTGTCCAAGCATTTTTGTTGGTGCTCCTTCTGCCTTTTGTGGAGATGATCCGAAGATTAAGGCTTCGTGATTATTACCAAGCATGCTATATCAGTGACTTCATTCGACCGAAGTTCCCAGACATAAGGCATAACGTACGCAATCAAGAGTTCGGCAATCCAGAGTTCGGCAGGCCTCTGCGCGACAAGACATCCTCAAGTGAAGCAATGAAGTTGACATATCTTTGTTTAGGTCTTTCCACCACGTTACTTACTCTTGTATTAGGTGGTGTTCCATCCGGCACAGGCAGTATGCAGCATTCCGGTTGGAACCTGTGGATTCGGTCCATCGTGCTCGTCAGTGTTGTCATTTTCTATGCCTACTTCGTCATGGCAAAGCGAGGAGAGGGCGGTTGGAAGAAGGAAGTATTTGCACGTTTCCGCAGGATTGCTGTGCATGAAATTCTCACTGGGGATCTGCGGCCGAAGGCATTTGTGGGTAAGTCCGTCACCGATCCGGAGGCTTGGGACGCCCAATATGGACGCGAGCGAGAGCAGGACAAAAGCATCACACTAAACGCTCTAGCGGCGTGCCTCACACAACAACCCGAACCTGCGACCGTTGGCCAACTCCGAACGAAATGGAAACTGCCACTTTGAACGAGGTTGGACGGCTTTGAACGAAATAGGCTCGCTGGGTTCCGAAGGCATAGGAGAATTCGCTGGAGGTCTAAATCGGAAAGTACCTTAATTCCGAAGCAACGTCGGTCCTGTGTTTCATGAGCTTCGCACCCAGCCCGCCGCAGTGGTCTAGGTCCGCCGCGGTGGTTAGATGGAAGCCAGATGCTGAAGAAGATTCTCAACAGCCCCGAACGAATCACCTACGCGCGTTTGCGTGAGGTCTGCGAACTTCACGTTGCAGAGGTTCACGCCAAGGTCCGCCTCGCGGATGTCCTCCCGATCGAAGGCTCCGGCCTATCCCAGGCGTTTTACGAGTTCGCGCTCCAAGCGCATTACGACTTCGTCGTGACGGGACGGGACCAAGTGCCGTTGTTTGCGTTGGAGTTCGATGGTCCACAACATGGCCACTCGCCGCAATCCGAGCGAGACGCCAAAAAGGATGAGTTGTCGAATCGCTTCGGGCTTCCGCTCCTGCGGATTCGTGCAGAGGATCTCTGCCGAACCGAATGGCAACTCGACCGGTTGACCGAGAAGATCAAGCAGTGGTTCGACGACCATACCAAGTTGGTCACGGGAGATCGCCACATGGAACCCAAGCCGAAGTGCCCCCTGTGTGGGGGCGAGATGGTGAGGAAGCCCAGCAAGTACGGCCCATTCCTGAGTTGTGTCCGATATCCCGCTTGCGCAGGTGCCTGTGACTTGCCAGGAACGCCGAATCGCTTCAAGGCCCCGGTCTGGAAAAAAGTTCTCATCGCTGGTTCGATCTGCGCAGCGGTTGTGATTGTGCTGCTTCTCAAATTCCAATTCGGAACACCGCAGGGCGGCGGGCAACAACCTCCCAGTGGCGAGTCGAAGCCCACAGTAGCGGGCACACGATCCTCAATGACTCTGCCAGAGAAACGAGCCCATGCCAGCGCCCTCAAGCAGTCGGACTATCCCGCGTGCCCGCAGTGTGGAAAGCAAATGGTCCTGCGACATAACGGGCAATCGGGCGAACCGTTTTTCGGTTGTTCAGATTACCCTCGTTGCCGTGGCTCGCGCGATGTTCTGTATCCCAAATAAGGAAAGGACAAATGCGGCGAGCCGAGAAGGATCGGCTCCAGTTGTCCAGCCGGTGTCGGTCACGGTGACTTCGATGCGCTGCTCGGCTTGCTCGGCCGTGACGCGAACGTTTCGCACCGACGTGCCTTCCAGGCACATGCTGAGTGGAGTCGCGTCCCGTCGTGGCTCGGCCACGAGCACACCGGGCCGCGTCCTGAGTGGAACTTTCGAGTCGCCTGCGCTGGCACTCGTGATCGCCGATCGCCTCGTCGGCGAGTCGATGACGCTCGGCGTTACTCACGCCGTCGGGCGTGAGTTGTGCGGGCACCACGTCGCATGCCGCGTAGGCGGCCGCGACAGGACGGAATGCAGCCGCGTCGGTCACGAAGGTGCCAGCGTGTCGAAAGTCCGTCCTGTCGCGGCCGCTGCCTGCGACGTGGTGCCCCTCCTCGTGTGGCACGTTCTCGGCTTTCTCAAGCCGAATTGTCGGTCGAACTCCGTTCGCCGGAGTTCCGCCGGAGCCGGCGACATTGAGGCGACGAATTGGCGATCTCGCGGCGGCGTGTGAGCGGCTCTCTGCCGCTCCTCATTTCTCCTGAGTGGCCTGTCTTCCGGCCCGCTCCGCCGGGCCGGTCTGTTGTCGTTCAAAGTTTCTTAAAAGCAGTTTGTCGGCTTTGCTTCACTGAAATGCTTTGTAGAAAGCTTTGTAGGCCGAGTCGCGAGTGCTGAATCTGGGCTTGGGAAAGCCGAGACGGGACTCGACTCAAGAGGAAAACATCCGGCAAATGCCGATAGTCCATCCGGCAAATGCCGATACTTGGCACGGGAAAACATCCGGCGAATGCCGAGTGGCTCAGGCGGCCTGATCGGCGTTGATTCCCGGCCGGTTGGCGATCCACGCAGAGAACTCCGGAAACACGAAGTCCTCTCGCTCCATGCGGGACAAAGTCGCCTTCCGAGCAGCCTCAGCGTGACAGTGCGGATCAGTGACTTTGTGAAAGGCCAACAAGATCGAAAATGTCTTCTCGTAGATTCTCGTCCCTTCCGCAGAACGACGGAACTCCTCGAACGCCTTCGCACGTTCGAGATCGAATTCGTCTCGCAGTGCCTGCTCGGTGGGAACGAACGCGGCCTTGTCGCGTTCCCATTGCTCTCGTTCCTGCTTCTTTTCGTGAGCGTACATCCAATCGGGTGGCATCCGATTGTTCTGAATGCCGTCGATCAGAAATGCGGCTGGCGACACCTTGAAGCCGGAGAAGCCGCGCGGCTGCTCGTGCATGGCCGCGTCGGTGATCTTCACCCAACGGCTGATCGCGCCCCGCGAGAAGCCCTGGAACAAGCGTCGGATGCCGGCTTCATCGACACCGATCTTCTGAAGCGGCTCAAACAACGGGTCGTCCGTGATCGCATTCTTTTGACTTGTGGTGCGTTTTGTCAGCGGTTGGCGGAAGTAGTCCCCGGCGTAGAACATGACGACGTAGGTGCCCTTTCCACGCTTGAGAAACAGGTCTTTCGGATTGGTCTGTCCCCTGCCGAGCGAAATGATCCGGTGTTGGAGCAGTTCGCGAATGCAGTTCGTGAGGTCGAACTTCCGCTTGTAGAGCGGCCGATCCGCCGAGAATCCCATGCCGTCGATGGTCAGGTCATCGACGTTTAGAAAGACGAGACGGCATCGCCAGAAGCGGTCCTTCAACTTCAGGAACAACCGGCGAGCGGCCGGAGTCAGTTGGCGATACAGGTCGAGGTCAAACAGCAGATTGCCGCCGGTGGCTCGGCAGAAGCGGAAGTAGGCCGGGTTCCATTCGATCCGCCAACAACGATCGTTGTCCACGATGCCGCCCGCTCCCCCAACGGTCGGCAGCAAAATGCTGAGAAACTGGAACGCAGCGTACTCGTGCTCCTGCGTCTCAGGGTTGTAGAAGCCGGTGTTCTGGTAGCTCACCGCCGTCAGCCGCACGAGCGACTCGCGCAGCATCGCGTACTGTGAGCCGCCGGTGTCGAGTCCCAAGTGCTTGAGCATCCAATACGGTGTCGCGAGCAGCACTCCCTCAGCATTCGGTCGGCTCAGCGTCGCCCCCAAGAGACCCCACAAAATGAACTCGTCGATCGGTTTCAGACCGAGTGCCGAGCGAACTGTCACCTCGGCCGTCTTCTTACCGGTCGGTGTGACGAACGAATACGACGTCCCGAAGACAGACGACTTGAGTTTTCCACTGAGCGGCCACAACGCCGTCTCCAACAAACTCAATTGAGCAATCCCCTCTCGCTCGATGCCGGGCAAGCGATAGCGGTTCGTTTCTGATGCCGACTTCGCACCGCCGCCAGCAATGGTCGATGTGGCGTTCACCGGAAGAGGCCAGAGAAGAAACCTTTTTTCGGCTTGGCTTTTTTCTTGAGAGCCTCATTCCCCTTCTCTGTAGTGGGCGGGACTGAAGACCTCGCATCGACAACGTCCGACTCAGGGCGATGACTTCCATCTGGAAGTGCGAGTTGCTTTTGAAGCGAACCAATGAGAATGTTCCCCTCGCGGAGTCGCTCGCTGAGTCCGCTAATTAACTCCATTTGTTTTGCAAGCATTTCCGACTGTTGCGTGATCTGCTGATTCTTGATGTCGAGCTCCCCACGAAGCATCGCGAGCAATTCGATATCACCAGCCGCACGTTGTTGCGGTTCCTGCTTCTCATCGTCGTTCGGTTTCTCCGATTCGACCGGCACTTCGCGGTGGAGCAGTTCCTCACTGATTCGCCACGCGAAGTTCTCACCCTTCATCCGCAGTTTCTTCACGTTGTCCACGGCCGGCTCGATGTGAAGGCGGTCGGCGTGGTTGATATCTTGAATGATTGGATAAATGACGCGACGAATTGAACTCGGCGATTTCCCCGTGATTTTCGCCGCTTCTTTGACAGTGAGGAATGTGGGCATCGTGGGAGAGGGGAGTGGTAAGGCTCAGCCTACCAGAGAGAAAGAGGTTGGCAACCGGTTCCAACGACGTTCCATGTCTCACGTCAAGGAAACTCGTCGGTATCTTCGCGACCGTCGCCATGACGATTCCGATTGGCTTCCAGACTGGTGTCAAACCGTTGGTATGGAGTGGCTCCGGAAGGGGGTGAAGAGCTACCGAAACGACTACAGACGCGAGCCGATCAGAAACCTTTTCGGTACGATTCCAAAGACCATTCCATGCGAGGTTCCGGAAGTGGCTCCAGGATGATCTCGCGACCATTTCACGGAAGAGGGGAGTGGTCACTTCGCCGCTTCCAGATTGATTTCCAAGTTTCGCGACTCAGATGAATAGAGCACCCTTTCAGTAAGTGGAATAGGAGCCTTTCAGTACCTTGCGCCCGGATTTATCTGACTTCGATGGACAGGGGAGAATCACGGCTGCTCGGACGCGGAAATCTGACACGTTTCTGACACACTATTGCCCACTTGGATGCAATTTGGGGCATGCGGGCTTTGCATTGAGACATGACGAAGGAATGCCTATTCTCCCGTTGATTTGCCTAAGTGTCCTGCAAGATCAATGCAAAATCAGAGGGAGAAATTCGACATTCGGGACGTAGAGGTCGCAGGTTCAAATCCTGTCATCCCGACTTTTGTGACCTGTTGAGCCGAAAGCAGTTACGCTTACCGTCCGACGTTCGGACGAGCGGTTTTGATGCTTCGATTTTCAGTAGCCTACTGAAATTGCGAAGGAAACCGCTCAAATGATCCGAACAAACGCGCGAGTGCCGAAGCTCGGTCGGCACGCTTCCGGGCAAGCTGTGGTGCGGCTTGGTGGCAAAGACCACTATCTCGGCCGCTTTGGAACGCCTGACGCTCAGGCGAAGTACGACACGCTGATTGCCGAGTGGCTGTCGCGGGGGCGGACGCTTCCGCAGGCTCAGGATGCCGAACTCTCGGTCAACGAATTGGTGCTCGCCTACCTGCGGCAGCATGTCGAATCGCACTACCGGAAGAACGGCAAGGCCACGTCCGAGCAAAGTCTCATCAAGTCCGCGCTGCGGGTTCTGAAGGACGCCTACGGCCTGACCCCCGTGTCGCAGTTTGGCCCCCTGGCCCTGAAGGTTGTTCGACAGCGGATGGGTGAGCGCCCACCAGGACCAGTCCTTAATCTGGGCCGGTTGCGGCGGTTCGGCGTTCGGCTCGGCGGGCGGTTTTTCGAGCGTAGCGGTCGCGGCGTTCTTCGCGGCGATATTCTCGGATGGCTTCGGGATGCGCGGCGGCCCAGCGGTCGGGACGCAGAGCCGCGTAGTCCGCGTA
>SYJG01000298.1 GCA_005798445.1 Planctomyces sp. | reverse complement strand
TCAGTCCTTGACGAGACACCAACGACACGGCCTCGACCTTGAACTCCCTCGTAAACACTCGACGTGTTGACATGAACTTCGCTCCTTACGCGTCACAATACGCGCTACGTTGCGCGCACGCAAAACGTGGGCTAGTCCAGCTCTGGTTGATTTCCCAATGCTGCCAAAAACATCTGAAGTGCTTTTCGATCACCGAAAATCTCGGACACATCATCCAGAATGATGATCGAGTCGGGAAATTCTTCGAGTAGATCAAGCAGACCAATTGCCGTGAGATGTCCGTTGAAGTATTCGTATTTCACGCCAAGTTCATCGAGCGTTTTCTTGACGGTGTAGGTCTTGGAAGTTCCCGGACGACCAAATAAATAGAAACCGGCATGGTAGCCTTGCGCCACACCACGAATCCGATCCCGCATTACCTTGAGGCTGGCGTAGAGTTCCGAAAGAGAGTCGCTGTGATCCATTGCTTGAAGCCTTTCTGAAGACGGTGAAAGATGGAGTTCCACCGGTTCAGTGGCACAAATGATGTAGCCACGGATACGAATGGCGTATCCAGTTGAAAGCCAAAGAAAAAACCGCCGAACTGATCGGCGGTTGCTGTGAGAGTCTCGAAATCTTTAATTATTTGTTTTCGCCCTTGTAGACGACCTTGGTGTCTTTCAAGTCACCGAAGAAATACTTGCGATTCACAAACACCGGTGCGATGAAGATCAACTTACGTTCAACCAGCCCTGGCCCAATCGGCTGTTGTTTGAAATAGCTTTTCCGCCAATGCGGCTTCTTGGGAGTACCGTCACCGTGAATCCGGTAATCGTCGCCAGTTGAACTTGTGCGATTTGCTTCCATGCTGAATTTGATTTCTTGTTTGAAGGAAATCAGGGTTGGCATGGTCGAAAGTTGAATGCGGGCCTGCGCAGCTTTACTTGCTCTTTTATGCCGCATCGCTTTCTGAAGAGTTTTGATTTGGTTGGGATTGGATGGCCCATCTTCTTTGACTCCGTAATGGGTCATCAATAAGCAGAGATTCAAAGCCATTCGATTCACCACGGCTGCTAGATCAAGGTCGGCTCCTGTTTCCCCGAATCAGCAAGGCGATTAGCCGAATTCAAAGGTGGCTATCTGAGCCTCGATGGTCTGGAAGAAATCACACCGGAAGTCGCCAACGCCCTTGCCGAGTATCGAGGATCGGTCCTTTGCCTAAGCGGGCTGGCGAATCTCTCCCCCAATGTCGCCGCCGAATTGAGTGCCTTCCCCGGCCTGCTGACCCTCAACGGCATCATGGCAATCTCTGTCGAAACGGCTGCTGCTTTGGTCCCTCACCGTGGCGATTTAATTCTCGATGGGCTGCTTCATCTGCCCGCTGATGTGGCAGAGGCATTGAGCAAATACGAGGGTAAGTCGCTTTCTCTTGAATCGCTGCGCTTCATGTCGGATGCGGCGGCGAAGGCATTGGCGGGGTATCGGGGCAAGTTGGAGTTGATGGCCGATGGGGAATGAGTCACTTCCCTCAACTCATCGCCGTGATACTCAGTTACAGCACGGTCGCCAGCGACACTCAGTTGGAGTACGGCCCTTGGGCATAAAGTGACCAAAGGTTGGTACTTGCAGATCGCCACGGACATCCAGATGATCGTGCCCCAGACGATTAGGATGTCCACAAAGGCCAGAGGCAGGTTTCGCATCCCAAATTGAATCGGCGTGAAGATCAGGTTGGAAACGAGGTTGCCGAATCGAAATAGACCTCTCGTATTTGCTGCCGCATTTGAGTGCGGTTGCGTGAAAGATGACCTACGCCGCCCGTGGCCGCTGGCACGTCTAGGCGGCGATTCTGGTGATGGTCATGGAGAACACACCCCGCACGAACTGCCGGGGATGGGCCAAAAGCCAGCGAATCCGACCATGACTTTCGTAACTCCATGCCGATGCTATTCGTGTACTCGACCGGCACGCCGAGGTGATCCGCCCAGGCTTTCTGATGGGCCTTGGCCCGTGTTGCGTCGAACGGGGCGACGGCGGGGGGCGGAGCGTCCGCGTTCGCAGCGGCTTTGCCGACTCCAAGCCAAGTCCCCTTGCCGATGATCTGGCCGTGATGCTTGTTGCCGGACGAATCGACTAATTGACTGCCGCCGTTTTCGTCGCAGTGGTAGAGGGCGAGCGTGTCCGCATCCGGTTCCAGTCGAGTCTGCGGCGCGAAGTTGTCGTCGTAGCGGGCGACGCGGGAGACTCGCACTTCGTCGTAGTCGCCGGAGAACGCGGCAGTGCCCGCCACGCTGAGGCTGAACGGTTTCGATTGATCTTTGAGTGGCGTCGCGGCTTCTGGTTGACGGGCAACACGCTGACCATCGACGAAGAGCCGCAACTCCTTGCCAGTACGAACGAGCGCCACGTGGACTCGGCGGCCCGGCGTGAGCGATTGCGGGTCATGCACGAACTGGAACTTGTCGGTGTGAGTCAGTCCGAACGCCCAGCTCGAATCTTCATTGCGGACAAACAAACCGCTGGACTGAGGCCAACCGAAGACATGCTTGTCGTTCTGCACCCTGCTCGCTGGAGTGCCCCACGCTTCGATCGTGTGCGGCGAGGCGGGATCGAGCTTCAATGACGGCATCTCGACATGCACGCCGGGCGACACTCGGATCGCGAGGTTGTCCTGCGACGGTGACGCAACGCTGTTCGGCGGCTCGGCAGCACGAGTCCCCTTTTTGACGCGAGTGCTCGACCACAGATCCCGGCGGCCGAAGCCCCCCGGACGGGTCGAGGAGAAGTACAACGTCTTCTCATCCGCCGAGAGAAACGGCCCCGAAACCTCTCCGACGTTGACCGTCTCATCGAGTTGGCTCGGTGCTCCGAACTTCGCATCGACCGAGTCGCGCGTCGCAAGCCAGATGCGTTGCTCACCGAGATGGGCCCCGAAAATCAGCACGCGACCATCGGCACTCAGGCGAGGGAACCCATTCCAGATTCCCGCAAAGCCCGCATCCAGCGCGTGCGCGTGGGTGAAGTCGTCACTCGCCGATCGCCGATTCGCCTGAAAAAACTGCTCTGGCTTCCCGCGTGTGAACAACAACGTGAGGCCGTCCGCTGAGACAAACGCGTTGCCTTCGATGTCGGTCGTGTTGATCTCGGGGCCAAGTGGCTGCGGCTTCTCGAACGGTTCGGCCCGCGAGCGGCGGCGCGTCACCCACAGATTTTGATCGACTCGATTCGGAGCGATCGGTCGCGTCGAATGAAACCACAGCGTCAACCCATCGTGCGACAGAAGCGGGCAGTAGTCGCTGTAAGAATTCGCGTCCTCAAATAGCCTCACCGACGCACCAAACGGCTGAGCGACGTCCTCACGAGTGCTCTGACAAAGCTGGCTGGATTGCCCGTCGGGATGCTTCACGAAAACCAACGTGAGACCGTCCGCCGTCACCGTCGGATGATCGTTCCACTGCTCGGTATTCACCCCCGCCCCCAAATTCACCGGCTCCGACCACTCGAAGTCCTCAGACAACAGCGGCAACTGCTTCGCGGGGAGAACGGAACCGTTGGTGCCCGATTCCTTGCCGGGCGAAACCGGGGCTATCGGGGATTGAACGATTTCTTCGAGGGGCGGCTTCGTCAAACCGATGACGATCGCCCACGCGGCTCCAAGCACGCCGAACAACAGCAAACTCGCGAGCACGACGCGCGACTTTGTCCGCCGTGAGCCGTTGGCGCTAGCCTCAGGTCGTGTTCGACGATCACCCGTGGCTAGCGCCAGCGGCTCACTGGAGTTTTGATAAACAATCGTCTCTTCACTCGTGTCCGGCGGCAGCACTTCGGTCCGATCCGACTCACCAACCCGAATCGTCAGCGAGGGCGAGCACTTCACAAGACTTGGTATGACTGAGTCGGTGGAGCGCTCGCCCTCGCTGACGCTTCGGGTTACTGCGGCGTCCCACGGCTGCCCTTCAATGAACCGGGCGAGTGCCTCTGCAAATTCCGCCGCCGTCACGAACCGAACTCGGAGGAATCGGCCTTTCGTGCATCAGCTTGAACAATACGCGAGTTATGCCGCCCGTGTGAATCTGCCGTCCGGCGAGCAGTTCGTAAAGGATGGCTCCCAAACTGTAGATGTCGGACGCGGCACCGATCTTGTCGGGATCCCCTTCGGCCTGCTCCGGCGACATGTATGCCGGAGTGCCAATAATCATACCCGACCGCGTCACTCGCGCGTCGGCCTCGTGTGCCATCCAAGCCAGCCCAAAGTCCATCAAGATCGGCTCACCACTGCGATCGAACATCACGTTGGCCGGCTTCAAATCACGATGAACGATCCCCGCGCGATGAGCCTCATCCAGCGCGAGAGCCAGCTTACGAATCAAATCGGCGATCTTCTGTGGCGTGAAGATGCTGCCTGTGAGCGGCACGGCGCTAGCCGCCGGTGTCCGGTCGTCTGCCGGTGTCGTGCCACCCGCCCCCTCGCGGGAACCGGCGGCTAGCGCCGTGCCGCTCACTCCCGCGTTCCCGCGCTTGATGACCTGTGCCAGCGACTCACCGTCGATGAAAGCCATTGTCAAGTAGTGCATGCCGTCTTGCTCATCGACATCAAAGATCGGGCAGAGGTTGCGATGCAGTACCGACGCCATCGTCCGCGCTTCGCGGCGAAACCGCTCGACCAAATAGAGCCGACCGTCGCCATCAACATCGAACTTGGGGATCTTCAATGCCACGCGCCGTCCCAACCGCAAGTCTTCGGCCAGATACACGACTCCCATGCCGCCCGAACCGAGCACTCGGTTCACCCGATACCGGCCAAACAACGTGCCGAAGACCGACGCCACTTCGGTCACTCCGCTCTGCGGAACGGACGCCACATTGCTGCTCGATGCGGACGGCGCGGAGTTCACCGCATTCACAATCACCGTCTGTCCCGTGTCGTCCGCTTTGCCGAGTATGGTTGGCGGATCGTCACCCACCGGTTCCGGCTCATTGGTATCTACACAACTCGAAATGTCCGGCAGTTTCACCACCTCTGCGCTCTTCGCTTCTCTGCGGTAAAAGTGACGGACACTTCCTTGTTTACCGCAGAGAAGCGAAGAGCGCAGAGGTAAGGCGGAAACGTCTT
>SYJG01000297.1 GCA_005798445.1 Planctomyces sp. | reverse complement strand
AATATGCCGGGCTGCATCATGGCGATGGCTCGTCTGAACCGGCCGTCGCTGATGGTCTACGGCGGCACAATCAAGCCGGGCTGCTGGGAGGACAAAAAACTCGACATCGTGTCGGCGTTTCAAGCGTATGGCGAATACATCGCCGGCCGCATGAAAGACGAGGAACGCCAAGCAATCATCCGGTGCAGCATCCCCGGAGCGGGTGCGTGCGGTGGCATGTACACGGCCAACACGATGGCCTCGGCGATCGAAGCGATGGGCATGTCGCTGCCGTATAGCTCGTCGATCCCGGCCGAAGACCCATTGAAGTTCGATGAGTGCTTCCGAGCCGGCGCGGCGATTCGGCTGCTGCTCGAAAAGGACATCAAGCCGCGCGACATCATCACGCGCAAGTCGATCGAGAACGCGATGGTCGTCATCATGGCGACGGGCGGCTCGACGAACGCCGTGCTGCACTTCATCGCGATCGCGCGAGCGGCCGGACTCGAACTGACGATCGACGATTTCCAAAAGACCTCCGACCGCATCCCGTTCATCGCCGACCTCAAGCCAAGCGGCAAGTGGGTCATGGCCGACCTGCAAGCGATCGGCGGCACCCCCGCGCTGATGAAGTACTTGCTGGAGAAAGGTCTGCTCGACGGAAGCTGCCTCACTTGCACCGGCAAGACCGTCGCCGAGAACCTCGCCTCGCTGCCGGGCCTCACTCCGGGGCAGCCGATCATTCAGCCGCTCGAAAACCCCATCAAGGCGAGCGGCCACATTCAGATCCTGCGCGGCAACCTCGCTCCCGAAGGAGCCGTCGCCAAGATCACCGGCAAAGAGGGTCTCGTTTTCACCGGCACCGCGAACGTCTTCGACGGCGAAGAGGCGATGCTCCGAGGCTTGGAACAAGGCCAAATCAAGAAGGGTGACGTCATCATCATCCGCTACGAAGGTCCGAAGGGTGGACCCGGAATGCCGGAGATGCTGACGCCAACCTCGGCCATCATGGGAGCCGGCCTCGGCAAAGACGTGGCCCTGATGACCGACGGCCGCTTCAGCGGCGGTTCACACGGCTTCATCGTCGGCCACATCACGCCGGAAGCTCAAGAGGGCGGCCCGATCGCGCTGGTCCAAACCGGCGACAAGATCACGATCGACGCCAACCGACGAGCCATCGACATGGACGTCTCCGCTGATGAACTCGCCAAACGCAAAGCCGCTTGGAAAGCCCCGCCGCTCAAGCACACGCGCGGCACGCTCTACAAGTACATCAAGAACGTGAAAAACGCCTCGGAAGGCTGCGTGACGGACGAGTAAACTCTTTCGAGGCAAGTCGAGACGATCGTGATGACTGAAAACGAACAAAAACAGCAACTGAGCGTCGCCTACGTTCATGCAGTTGCGGCAAGAGCCGGTTACGCATGTCAGGTGACTCCGGTTGATGATGACAGTGTTGACGTGATGATTGCCGCACGAGGGTGGATTCACCAGAACGCAGTGCTGCGATCTCCACGGATCGAGGTACAGTTAAAGGCGACTGCAACCGATGTGTTCAAGAAAGATCATTTGGTCTTCAAGCTCCCCGTGAAGAATTACGAAGACTTGCGGCAAGAATCAGCATTGCCGAGGCTGTTGGTTGTTCTTGTTCTTCCGAAAAACACTGGTGATTGGCTAGACGTGAATGAACAGCAAATGACGCTCCGTCGATGTGCATATTGGAAATCGCTAAACAATTTGCCTCCCACAAAGAACAAGAAGTCGGTGTCGATTCAAATCCCTCGCAGCAACCTTTTTTCCGCCGATCAATTGCAGAACTTGATGCGGAAAGCAGCCACGAGGAATTCACTATGAGCACAATTGCGAAGCTTCCCAAAGATCAAATCCTCGCATTGCGGGTCGATGACGTTCTCCAATACGTTCGGGCTAAGGGATGGGTTGCGGATTCTGGGGCCACAACCGATCGAGTGGTTGTGTTGCATGCGGCGCAGTTTCCCGACGTTGACATAGTTGTCCCACGGTCACGCTCATTTCGGGATTACGAGTCATGTGTCGCCGAAACCTTGCAGACTGTTGCATTGGTAGAAGAGCGAAGCGTTTGGCAGGTCTTGAAGGATATTTCGACTCCTTCGGCTGACGTAATGCGGATGCGGCTGATTAGCCCGAATGCAACATTGGGAACCGTGCCGTTGGATCAAGGGTTGAAGCTGATTCAAGGCGGGCGTGACCTCTTGCTGGCAGCCGCATGTAGTGCTCACCAACCGCAGGCTCATTACCCCCGACAGTCTTATCGTGAAGCCCTCGACTTCATGGAAACCTGCCGACTTGGTCAGACCGAACGTGGCAGTTTCGTTGCGTCTATCGTCGCACCGGTGCCACCGCTAGTGACTCAATCGGAACAGAAGCAGCTATTCGAGCAGATTCCACCATCAGAACCCTATGCGCGTCGGGTCACTATGACATTGATGTCCGGACTTCACTCATTCAAGGAGTCGGTAGACCGAGGAGATGCGAGACAAACGTTCGATTCTGTAGACCGAGGTGTCAGTGCTAATTTGTGCGAAGCATTGGCGTTTATGAAGCCCAGTGAGGAGCAGGCGGTTTTGGAAATCCAATTGTCCTGGGCACCTACGAGACCTCAATCGTTTCTCCAAATCTCCCCAGCGGTTTCATTTACCGAGCCGCAATTCGCGTTTATTAGCGAGGTTGGTAGAGAGCTTAGAAAACGAGCCGTGCCAAAAGCGAAATCCGTTGAAGGCAATGTGGTTCGCTTGAGTGCTGACAGTACCCTGTTCGAGGGATTTCGAGGGCAAGTCATTCTGCAATTCGAAATTGACGGACAAAGCGAAAGGGTCCGAATGACTCTCGGCCGTGATGAATACAAGAAGGCGTGCGATGCTCATCGAGATGGTCATCGCGTAAGAGTCGCCGGTGAACTGGCACGCGATGGAGCCCAGAAGGTATTTGAACTCAAGCAGCCGACCGCTCTCGAAGTTTTGCGGACCTGAGCCGGTTTTTCTGCGGACGCTCGGTTACTCCACAAACAAAAACTCGTTCGCCGCCAGCAACGTGCGGACGAGGCCACGCCATGCGGCGATTCGTTGATCGGCGGGAAGGCCAACGGGCTGCGCGGCTTCGAGCCGGGTCAGGAACTCCAGGCTACGGCTCGTCTCCGACGGGAGCGGCTCGCGCTGGTAGCAAGCCAGATACGCTTGGCGGATGCGAGCCGCGTCGTCGAGGTTCGGCGGTGCGAGAAGTTGTTGAGTCAACTCACGCGACTGATCCGCGACCAACGAACTGTTGAGCATGAAGAGCGCCTGCGTCGCGAGCGTCGTCGTGTCTCGCTTGCCGTTGAGCACGCTCGGTTCGGCGAAGTCGAAGACTTGATACAGTTCGTACAACGCACTGCGGATGACCGGCAGATAGACCGAACGGCGATTTGAGTCGTAAATCCTCGGATAGTTGTTCGCCGTCCCGGTGACGTAGGCCCGATTGGGAGATGGCAGCAACGAGCCACCCATCACGTTGTCGAGCCGGCCGCTCACCGCCAGCAATGAGTCACGGATCGCCTCGACTTCCAACCGCCGGCGATTGCGTCGCCACCACAAACGGTTATCGGGATCGGCGAGGAACGCGGCTTCGTTGAACGTCGTCTGCATTTGATACGCCGACGACAGCATGACTTCGCGATGCAGCGACTTCGTGGACCAACCAACGGCGATGAATCGCTGACTGAGCCAATCCAGCAGTTCCGGATGCGTCGGCTTGTCTCCCAGCAATCCGAAGTTGTCCGGCGACCGAACAAGCCCCTCGCCGAAGTGACCTTGCCAGATGCGATTGACCGCCACGCGAGCCGTCAGCGGATGATTCGGCTCCGTCAACCAGCGTGCAAACTCCAGCCGGCCGCTGCGGTCGGCGGCGATCGCGGTCTGTTTTTCACTGGCGATGATCCGAGGAAACCGGCGCGGGAGACGTTCCTTTCCTAGCGTCGTGTGGTTGCCGCGCAGATGGATCGGCAAGTCTTCGACGGTTCCCTCGCTGACCGCCATCGCTTCGGGCAACTTCGGTAAGGCCGCTTCGAGTTGCTTCACCTCATCGCGCCGCGACTGCAACGCGGTCTTCGTCTCGGCCGCGAAATACTCTTCGGCGTTCTTGGGAACCTCGAATGGAAAACCGACCGCCGTGTTCCGCAAAAGCTGATACAGCGGGCCGTCTTGAGCCTCGGCGAATTGCTGCCCCGTTCGATCGGCCAGAACAAATAGCTCCCGTGCCGGCTCGCGGGCGGCGTCGGGACTCAGTTCGCGAAGCTTCCTCAGCGCGGCTCGCCATTCCGGAAGCAGCGTGTCCGAATCGTTGGCCGTTCTCAACAGGAACTGATTCCATTGCGAGACGAACGCGGGACGCAACGGCACGTCGGATGTCGGCTGTGTTGTGTTGTTCGAATCCCGAATCGTGGAAACGGAGTCGCGGCGAGCAATCAACAACTTGTCGATGTGCGGCAGCGGCTCGCGTCGATACAGCCGCAGCACGTTGACTCCCGCTTTGAATTCAAATGTCCCTTCGATGTGCCAAGACTGCGTGTCCGGATTCCAGCTTCCGGTGACTTCCTTGAGTGCGTCTGGTTTGATGACCGCACCATTCAGCGACAACTGCGTCGGCCGTGAGCCAGCGGCGGCGTATCGAGTTTCAATTTGATAAAGCCCGGCGGCGGGGACTGTCACGTCGTACTCAGCGGTCCACTCGCCATTGCCGTTGCTGAGGATCACGCCGATTCCTTCGCCGTAGCCGGTGCTCAACTTGATGGCTGAACCTCGCTGATAGTTCTCTGCCTCGACGACTTGTATTCCCTCTGGAAGCGGCGAAGTCTTCTCGGTGCGTTTGTCGTACTCGACGCCAAACGACCGCTCTGTGAGCCCAAGGTAGATCTCTCGCGTGGCGGCACGCATGTAATCGGCGACTCGCGAGCGAGCCTCGTCGAGCAACTGCTCGTTCGCCTTGGCGACAATTTGGTTGACTTCATCTTGTTTGGCAGCGATCCGTTGCTTCTGTTCGGCGAGTTGTTGCGTCACCTGCGGCGAGGCCAACGGGCGCTCCTGCCAGCGGGCGACGACCGAGTAGTTTTCCATCGCCTTCGTACTCTTGAAGATACCTGCCAGCGAGTAGTAATCGGCCATCGGCAGCGGATCGAACTTGTGGTCGTGGCAGCGAGCACAGCCCAGCGTCAATCCCATGAACGCCTTGCCGATCGTGTCGACCTGCTCGTCAACAATATCCATCTGCATTTTGAGCGGATCGTCTTCCGCCAGCATCTTCGCACCGATGACGAGGAATCCGGTCGCGATCAGACGATCCGATTGCCTCGCGGCGACAACCGGATCGTTCGAATCGCCTTCGGGCGGCAAGAGGTCACCGGCGATCTGCTCTCGCACGAACTCATCGAACGGCAGATCGCGATTGAATGCCGAAATCACCCAGTCGCGATACCGAAACGCATTCGCCTGGGCGAGGTTTTCATCCAAACCGTTCGAGTCGCCATATCGCGCGACATCAAGCCAATGCCGCCCCCAACGCTCGCCGTAACGCGGCGACGCGAGTAACCGGTCGATCACGCGAGCGAACGCATCCGGTTCATTGCCGGCGAGGAACTCGGCGACCTCTTCGGAAGTCGGTGGGATGCCGATCAGGTCAAACGTCGCTCGGCGAATCAGCGTCCGCTTGTCGGCAAGTTCCGCCGGCTGCAACTCGCGTGCTTCGAGTTCGCTCACAATGAATCGATCAATCGGCGACTGCACCCAGCGTTCCAGCTTTGCGGCCGGCGGCTTCGGCAACTTCATTGGCTGAAACGACCAGAAGTTCTTTTGCTCATCGGAGAACTGCATCGGCTTGGAGTCAGCCTTCACGACCGACTTCTTCGTCGCGGCCTTCGGCTTGTCGCTGTCCGGCCACACTGCCCCCGCTTTGACCCAAACGATCAAGTCGTTGATGTCTCGCTGCGAGAGCTTTTCTTTGGGCGGCATCGCCAGCGTGTCGGCATGGTTGACCGCGCGAATCAGCAGGCTCTTGTCCGGATCGCCGGGCACAATCGCCGCTCCGCGCGAGCCACCTTCCAGCAGGTCCGCTCGCGAATCGAGCCGCAGTTCGCTTTCCGCTTGGTCTTCGCCGTGACAGTCGAAGCAACGTGCCACAAGCAGCGGACGGATGCGTTTCTCGAAGAACTCGACGGCTTGCGGATCGTCGGCTCGAACGACGCTTGGCAGTCCAGCAAGCACGAGTGCCAGAAGTAGAAGAAATGCCGATCGCATGGACTCAGTCCCACGAATTGTTGGTCACTCGATGCCTCGAAATCCTCACCCGGCCTTCAGCCACCCTTGTCCAATCGGAGAAGGCATTAGATCAACGTCTTCAGCACTTCCAAGAGCCGATCGATCTCCGCGTCTGTACCGACGGTGATTCGTAGGCCGTCGAGCAGATTGTTCGGTGCGAACGGCACGTCCGGAAAGCGCATGTAGCGGACGAGGATCTTTTGAGCCTTGAGGCTCTCGTAGATCTCGCGATGTCCGCCGGCCGCTCGAGTGGCCCAAACGAAATTCGCTTGGCTGGGAACAACGTTGAAGTCGAGTTGTTGCAGCGATTCCGTCAGCCGCGCACGAGTCGCTTGAATGCGGGCGACGTTGGACAACATCCAGTCTTGGTCCTGCAACGCAGCGAGCGTGCCGGCTAGCGTCAGGCTGTCACAGTTGTAGCTGTCTTTGACCTTCCGCATCGCGGCAATCAGATCGGGATGTGCGATCGCGAAGCCGGAACGAATGCCGGCGAGGCTGTACGACTTGCTGAGCGTGCGGGTCACGATGATGCGCCGGCCGACGTCAGCGTGTTGCAGCAGTTCGGCTTTCGAGCGGACGTCGGCGAAGTCGGCGTAGGCTCCGTCGAGTACCAGCACTCCGCGCGGCGGGACGAGCCGCACGACATCCTCGTCCGACCAGCGGTTGCCCGACGGCGAGTTCGAGTTCGGTACAAAGAACAGTTTCGCTCGTTCGATGATCGGAGCGGTGACGTTCCAATTCCACGACCAGTCAGAATTGAGCAAAATCCGTTCGTGCTTGGCACCCTGAATGTCGGCCAGCGACTCGTAGAGGATGTAGCTGGGGTACGGATACGCGACGAGATCACACGCGTCACAGAACGTTCGCACGATGATCGTCAAATTCTCGTCGCTGCCGTTGGCGGGGATAACCCAGTCGGGTTCGACCTTGAACAACTCTGCGATCTGCCTGCGAACTTGCGTGCCGAGCGGATCCGGGTACACATTCAGCCGCCCATTCGCCGCGCGAGTGATCGCCTCGGCAACTCGCGGCGACGGTGGGTACGGGTTCTCGTTGGTGTTGAGCTTCGTCCAGCCAGAATCCTGCGGTTGCTCGCCTGGGACGTAGCCATCAATGCGGTCGATATCAGGTCGGATGAGAGACATGGCGGGAATTCAAATCGGAAAGAAGAGAAGGCCAGATCGTTAGCGGTGCGGCGAGCATATCAGGGTCGTTCTCCGATGACAGCGGATACCGACCTTGGAGAACCGGAGCAGCAGTGCAATGATTCGTCCGAACCACACGATCACATTGCAGGAAGTGATTGCGATCCCGTTCCTGATCCGGATTCCAATTGAAAACCGCGCCATTGCTCGGGAGGGCGAGGCTCCCGCCGAGCCGGTGCGTGAATCACGCGTTCTCTCCAACCCGGCTCGGCGGGAGCCTCGCCCTCCCGAACAATGAGTGCAGCTCTTTATTTGGAATCCGGATTAGTCAGGGGCGTTGGGTCATTGCTGCAAGAACTGAATCAGGTCACGAAGCTGCTGGGCGTCCAGTGGGTCGAGCAGATTGTCGGGCATCAGCGACACTTCGGATGGCTTGAGTTCTTCGATGTCCGCTCGTGAGACCGTGATCTTATTCTTCATCGCGTCGATCAGTGTCACCGTCTGCGCGGATTCCGAGTGCAGCATTCCCGACAACACGCGGCCATCGTTGGTGGCGACGACGTAGGCGACATACTCCGGCCGCACGAGCGAACTGGGATCGACGATGTTCAGCAGCATCACTTCCAGGTTCTTCCGCTCGGTCTGAGTCAGGTCGGGGCCGAGCGTCTCTCCTTCTCCGCGCAACTTGTGGCACGATGCGCACGTTTTCTTGAAGAGTTCTGCTCCACGGCCAGCGTCCCCTTTGCCGAGCCGCGTGTGGAGCATCAAGTTCTTAATCCGCTCGGACTTTTGCTTGGCGGTGGCGGCTTGGATTTTGCCCCAGCGTTTTTCGATCCGCCGTTTCAAATCGGCATCGCGATGCAAGGCCATCAGACGCTGATGGTCGATGGAAACTCGTTCGGCAGGGACGAGCTTTCGATCGACCGCATCGAGCAACGCCGCCGTCCCGTTCGCTCGGCGACAGAGCAACGTCACCGCGCGCGTTTGCACGTCCGCGTTCCATTGATCGAACCGAGCCAGCACGGCCGCTGGAATGCGATCGTCTTGGAATCGTTCCAATGCCGACAACGCAGCCGATTGAAGTGCGGGTGCCGGATCGTCCCCGATCAGTGCCAACAGCACCGCAACCGGTTGTTCGCCGTTGGCGTCTCCGAGCGCGGCGATGAGCATCAGCCGATCGGCCTCGGCGGTGGAACGATTCAACACGACCGATCGCAACTGGTCGAAGACCTTCGTCACGCCGACTCGCAGAGCGACCGCGAGCAGCCGCGCATCGACAGGCAGCGCGGCATCGGCCGGTTCGCGCAACAGCCGTTCGAGTTCCACACGCAACTCGACCGGCACGTCGGTCAGACGCCGACCGGCCAGTTGATCGTTGATCGCGCCGAGCACGATCCGCACACCTGCGGCATCGGGGGCAAGGTGCAGCAGCCGGGCACATGCCTTCAGACTCGCCTCGTTCGACTCGGCGCTGTAGCGGCGAGCTACTCGTTCGATCAGGAAATTACGAACCAGTGGCAACCGCCACGACTCCGGTTCCGAGAACAGACCGAGAACTCGATCGGGATGGCTCTTTGCCTGGTTCTCGATCGCCCACCACACGAGCAGCGGGATGTGCGGGTCGTCCACGTCCTCCGAACGCCGCATGAGCTGTGCGACGATTTCCAAGCATTCACTGGCCGGCAGTCGTTTCGCAGTCGCCGCCAGTTGGCTGCGTACTCGCGAGCTGCCGTCGCTGCGCGCCAATCCAACGAACGATTGCTTCACGGATGGCGAGACTTGGCGAGCATCACCGAGCAGTCGAACGGTCCAGGCGCGAACCTCGTCATCCGGGTGCGCCAGGTTGAGCAATGCTTGCTGCTCGTCCAAGCCGCCGCTGCCGGAGAGAGTCCACAACGCTTCCAGCTTCTGCCGGGTTGGCGCTGCGCCGGCCAGCATCCTCTTGAGTCGGTCGTGGACCGAGGCGTCGCGCCGCTCGATCAGAATCTGCCGAGCCGTGCGGACGTACCAGTCGTTGCGATGAGTCAGCAGATCGACCAGTTCTTCGCAGCGAGCCTTTTGCAGATTGAGCGGTCCCATCGGTCGCGGGTTCGTTCCCGTCGGCACGATGCGAAAGATGCGGCCGTCATCTTTGCTCGGCATGTACCACTGGTTCGGCTTGGAGAAGTCGTGATGAGCAATGTGTCGGTCGTACCAGTCGGCGGCGTAGATCGTTCCGTCCGGGCCAATGGTGCAATCGACGGGGCGGAATCCGATGTCGGTCGAGGTGACGAGATCGCCGCCGTAGTGCGTCTCGAACGTCGAGCGTTTCGCTTCCACGCGGCTCCAGCGAATCGCGTTCTGCCGCAGGTTGGGATAGAAGCACTGGTCGCGATAGACCTCCGGAAAGAGGCCGCCGTTGTAGAACACGAATCCGCCGGTCAGTGCCGTCCCCAGCAATCCGTTGTGCTTCACCGGTGCGAAATAGCCGAACGTGTAGGGGTTGTGCAGCGGGCCATGCTTGCTGAAGCCTTTGACGTAATAGCCTCCTTGGACGTGATGGCAGAGCGGTTCGGCTGTGTTGCCACCCGCGAAGAGCTGGCCTCGGTGATCGAAGTCGATGCCCCAGGTGTTGCCCCCTCCTTCCGCGAACAACTCGAACTGGCGAGTCACCGGGTGATAACGCCAGATTCCCTGCTGAAACTCGATGTCCTTGATGTTGGCCGTCACCGTGCTTCCCTGAGCCCCATACAGCCAGCCGTCCGGACCCCACGTCAACGAGTTGACCAAGGCGTGCGAATCATCCAGTCCGAAGCCCTTGAGCAAGACTTCGGGATCACCGTCCGGCACGTCGTCGCCATTGCGATCGGGATAGAACAACAGATACGGCGCGTTCGCGACGAAGACTCCGCCATGCCCCAGCGCCAGCCCCGTTGCCAGATTCAGCCCCGCGACGAAATCCTTCGAGCGATCCACTCGCCCATCGCCGTCGGTGTCTTCGAGAATCGTGATCCGATCCGCTCCCGGAGTCCCACGTGGCGGAGGCTCAGGGACGCGGTCGTATTTCGTTCGCAGGTACTGATCCACCTCGACCGGCTTGAGTCCTGCCGGATGCGGGTACTGCAAGTACTGAATGATCCACATCCGACCGCGATCATCAAACGACATCGTCAACGGCTGCCGCACCGTCGGCTCACTGGCAAAGAGCGTCGCCTCCAGGCCGTCCGCCATCCGAAACGTCTGCAACTCCTGCTCTGGAGAAAGCCGTTCGTCGCCAAGCAGATGTTCTCCGGTCATCAGAAGGAGCACTGCCAGCAACCTGAACTGTCTGAGGAGTGATCCGGACTCCAACAAAAAGCTGCGCTCATTCGGGAGTGCGAGGCTCCTGCCGAGCCGGTTTGGAGAGCACGCGTGATTCACGCACCGGCTCGGTAGGAGCCTCGCCCTCCCGGATAAGGACACGGTTTTCAATTGGAATCCAGATGAGTGATTCATGGTCTTCCTGTGGATGAAGCCAAAAGGATCAGCCGTCGTGTCATCACCGCGTCCGGAAAGACAGTCAATCACGCCAGAATCCCCTGTACGACTTCTCCGTGCACGTCGGTCAGTCGGTAGTCTCGGCCTTGGACGCGGTAGGTGAGCTTGGTGTGGTCGATGCCGAGCAGATGCAACGCGGTGGCGTTGAGATCGTGGATATGCACGGGGTCTTTGACAATGTTGTAGCTGAAGTCATCGGTCTCGCCGTGGACGTGGCCGCGCTTCACACCGGCTCCGGCCATCCAGACGCTGTAGCAGCGCGGGTGATGATCGCGGCCGTAGTTGTCCGCCGTGAGCGTCCCTTGGGAATACACCGTGCGACCAAACTCACCCCCCCAGATGACGAGCGTGTCGTCCAGCAGACCGCGCTCTTGAAGGTCGGCCAGCAGCGCGGCGGTGGGCTGGTCGGTGTCGTAGCATTGGCTCTTGATGCCGCTGGGGAGGCTACCGTGTTGATCCCAGCCGCGGTGATAGAGCTGAATGAATCGCACGCCACGCTCGGCCAGCCGGCGCGCCAGGATGCAGTTGGCCGCGTAGGTGCCGGGCTTCTTGGACTCAGGCCCGTAGCGTTCAAAGATGCTCGCGGGTTCCTTCGACAAGTCCGCGAGTTCCGGGACCGCTGTCTGCATGCGGAACGCCATTTCGTATTGGTCGATGCGTGCCTGAGTCTCGGGATCTTGAGACTCGGCAAACTTCAGGCGGTTTAACGCGGCGACATCATCGAGCATCGCGCGGCGGCGGTCGGTGGTGATGCCCGGCGGGTTCGAGAGGAACAGCACTGGATCCTTGCCCGAACTGAACCGCACGCCTTGATGGCGCGACGGCAGGAAGCCGGAACTCCACATGCGCTCGTGCAGCGGCTGAGCGTTAGTCGGGCCGCTGGGTCGCGAGATCATCGCCACGAACGCGGGCAAGTCGGCGTTTTCCGAACCGAGTCCATAAGCCACCCAAGAACCGAACGCGGGCCGCCCGCCAATCTGATGGCCGGTTTGCAGCAGCGTCATCGCCGGGTCGTGATTGATCGCCTCGGTGTGCAGTGAGCGAATGACGCACATCTCGTCCGCGAATCTCGCCGTGTACGGCAGCAGTTCGCTCAACCACATTCCCGAATCGCCGTGCTGATGGAATTTGTAGATCGACGGCGCGACAGGAAAGCGCTTCTGGCCGGCGGTCATCCCGGTGAGCCGCTGCTCGCCCCGGATGGAGTCGGGAAGATCTTTGTCGAACTGCGCGACGAGTCCCGGCTTGTAATCGAACAGCTCCAATTGCGAAGGCGCTCCGGCCTGTGTGAGCCAGATGATCCGCCTCGCTTTGGGGGTGAAGTGAGGTGCGCGAGTGTCGGCAAACAATTGTGGGTTCAACAACGACGCGAGCGCTGCGGCACCGACGCTGGTGCTGCTCAGGAAGTGACGACGGGAGAGTCCGGTCTGAAGTGTGTCAGCGGTCATGAGGATCCTTCGATTACTTCTTGCGGTCTACGCCGAAGGCGTTTAACAACCCAGCCCAGGGTCGTGGCGTTTCGCCGCGCACCCTGGGAAACGAATGCCCGACGCCAGAGAACCCTGAATGGGTTCCACAGCATCGAACGCCAAATTGTGGAACCCCTTCAGGGTAAAGATTTCATATCGAACCGTTGACCCAGGGTGCGCGTCGATGCGCCGCGACCCTGGGCTGCGTTGTTCGACGCCTTCGGCGTCAGAGGCGGGCAAGACAAATCTGTCGTACGAGTCCACCATATCGTTCATTCCTTCGAGATGACTTCATCGAGGTTAAGCAGCGTGCTGGCGATGGCCGTGAACGGGGCGAGTTCTCCGGGCATCAACGTGGCATCAGAGGGAGCGTCGCCGACGGCGAGGAACGCTTTGGCCGCTTCGCGATCGTTTTCAAAATCGGCCCGAGCGCGGTTGAACGCGGCGCGGAGAACCGTCAACTCAGCGGGTCTCGGCGGACGAGACAGCAGCAGACGGAAGCCGTGGGAGAGTCGTGAGTCCACCGCATCACCTCCCTCGCGAATCATGCGGTGCGCGAGGAAGCGTGCAGCCTCCACATAGGTCGGGTCGTTCATCAGGTTGAGCGCCTGGAGCGGCGTGTTGGTGCGCGACCGTCGCAGCGTGCAGGCTTCGCGGAACGGCGCATCGAACAGCAACATGGCTGGATTCGGGACGGAGCGTTTCCAATAGGTGTAGAGACTGCGGCGGTGGAGATCGTCTCCTTTGCCGGGGACATAAATGTTGTAGCCGGTGCCAGCGGTGACTTGTTCGTAGAGGCCCGGCGGATGGTAAGGCTTCACCGAAGGCCCGCCGATTTTCTCGACCAGCAGCCCGCTCGCGGCGAGTGCCTGATCGCGCACGAACTCCCCGGTCAGCCGATACCGCGCGCCGCGGGCGAGCAGGCGATTCTCAGGATCTCGCTCGCGCAGCAACGGCGTGAGGTGCGACTGCTGGCGGTAGGTGGCGCTCGTGACCATGAGCTTTATCAAGTGCTTCACATCCCAGCCGCTGCGGATGAACTCGGCCGCGAGCCAGTCGAGCAACTCAGGATGAGTTGGCGGATCACCCTGAGCACCGAAGTCCTCGCTGGACTTCACCAAGCCCGTGCCGAAGACCTGTTGCCAGAGCCGGTTCACCGTCACGCGCGCGGTCAGTGAGTTCTGCGGACTCACCAGCCACTTCGCGAGACCGAGCCGATTGCGCGGGAGGTCGTCAGCCAGAGCGGGCAACACGGCAGGTGTCGCCGCAGTGACGCGATCCCCCGGCTTGTCGTAGGCACCGCGCATCAGCACAAAGGTCGGCCGCGCTTCGGGTAACTCGGCCATGACCAGCGTTGTCGGAATCTCCGTCTCCGCGGCTGCGACCTTTTTCTTGAGGTCGGTCAACTGCTCGTTCAGCTTTTTGTGCTCGGGCGACGCTTTGTCCGTTAGCGCGGCGAGCTGCTCCGTCACGGTCTTCACTTGCGCGTTCAGCTCATCGAGCTTCGCCTCGACCTCCGGTGCCGGCAGCTTCAGGAACGGCGGACTGTTCTGTCGGATGTGAGCACCGTAGTTGCCGACGCCTCGTTCGGGGACGTTGTGGAAAAATGCCTTCAGCGCGTAGAAGTCGCGCTGCGTGAAGGGATCGAACTTGTGGTCATGACAGCGGCAGCAATTGAACGTCTGGCCGAGCCACACCGTTGCCGTCGTCTCCACCCGATCGGCCGTGTAT
Organism: Planctomyces sp.; assembly: GCA_005798445.1. Classification (GTDB taxonomy): domain Bacteria; phylum Planctomycetota; class Planctomycetia; order Planctomycetales; family Planctomycetaceae; genus SXKJ01. The sequence continues at coordinate 7,104 of SYJG01000297.1, read as the reverse complement.
TCCGCGAGAAACTCCGCGTCGATGATCCCTCCTTCCTCGTTCATCATGTGATTGCGATGAAAGCCTGTCGCGATCCGTTGGTCTCGCGTGGCGTTGGGCAAAAGATCGCCGGCGATCTGCTCGATGGTGAATTGATCGAACGGCATGTTGTCATTGAAGGCGCGAATCACCCAGTCGCGCCACGCCCACAGTTCGCGATCGCGATCGACCTGATAGCCGTTCGAGTCCGCATAGCGCGCCGCATCCAGCCAGTCCACCGCCATGCGCTCACCGTAGCGCGGAGACTTCAGCAATCGCTCGACGACCTTTTCATAAGCCTGCTCCGAGTCGTCGGCGAGAAACGCATCCACTTCCGCCAGCGTCGGCGGCAGGCCGGTCAAATCGAGAGACACACGGCGAATCAACGTCACCTTCGCCGCTTCAGGAGCTGGCGCGAGTCCCTCACTCTCCAGCCGCGCGAGGATGAAACGATCGAGATCGCTGCGCGACCAATCGCCGCGTTTGACCGCAGGTATCGCCCCCGATGCGAGCGGCAGGAATGACCAATGCCGCTCATACGTCGCCCCCTGCTCGATCCATTGCCGCAGCTTTTCCTTCTGAGCGGCGGACAATGCCTTAGACGTCTTCGGTGGCGGCATCACTTCCGCGGCACCCGCACTGTTGATGCGCGCCCACAGCTTGGACTTGTTCAAGTTACCCGGCACGACGGCCACGTCGCCCGACTCCGCCGCCTTGAGCGCTTCCTCGCGCACATCCAGACGCAGACCGGCCTGTCGCTGCTTCGCGTCTGGACCGTGACACGGAAAGCAGTTGTCCGAGAGGATCGGTCGGATGTCTCGATTGAACATCACGCGGTCATCGGCCCAGCCGGTCGCCCCGGAGAGGATGCACAGCGCGACGGAGAGCAGCTTGTAACCAGTCGATTTCATTTCGAGTGTTCCTGATGTGTCCCGTCAGCCATTTCGATCAGGGTCGATCCACCGCGATCCACGTCCACCAGCGGTTGCAGGGTCGGTTCGGGAGGCGCGGCAATTGTGTCTGTGGCAGGTGCGACGATCGAAAGTGAAACCAAGCTCATCGCGGCAAACGTGACCAGCATGATCCCGCCTGTTTGACTCAATCGTTGTTGGTTCACGAGTCAGTCCTTTTACTTCGCACTGCGGATGGATTGCATTTCATCATGCAGTCGTCGGTGATCGCCAGTCGCATGACAGTCCAACATAGGATTGCCAGCGCTCATTCTTTCGCTCGAATCAGGAAATCAAACAGCTCGCCGTAGCGTTTCTCGTCCAGCGTGATGTCGAACGGGACGATCTGCACTCCCAGCGGCAGGGCGTTGCGATTCACGGTGAGCTTCACCGGGTAGGTCTGGCGACTTTTTCGTTCGATGGTGCCTTCCAGCACAGCCGGTTCCGCAGTCAGGCCGGCAGGGAGTTTCAGTTCGATGCGATGCCGTTGCGGTGTCTCGCGGAAGTTGCGGACGGTGACGGTTACTTGCTGTGTTTCGTGCTGGATGAAATCGACCCGGTAGGGATAAGCCGAGACCCAGTACGGGTCGAACAGGTATTCGTAGTTTTTGTCGGGGAGCAGGTCGCGATAGTGCTGGATGATTTCCTTTGACCACTCGTGATAGCGGCCGAGGAACTCGGCCGGGTCGTGCATGACGAACGAGTGGCTGCCCATCAAGATGTCGGGCTTGAGGTCTTTCAGGTACTTGCTGCCGAGCCAATAACCTTCCTCAAAGATCGCGCTGTTGCGAGCGACCACCGCTTCGTGGCCGTTCTGTTTTTTGTCGGCGGGGTTGCCGAAGAGGTTGTCGCCGGTGAAGGCGATTCGCTTGCCGTCGATTTCCAGCCACAAGCAGCAGCCGAACTCGGTCTGCCCTGGCATCCAATCGACTTGGATTTTATAGCCCTCCCACTCGATCATTTCGCCGTCGCGAAACGGCTTGTCGATCTTCATGCCGTCGAAGCCGTCGCCGTACGCCGACACGAGGGCCGCGTAGTCGTACCTCCGAGGGAATTCGCACTTGTCAGCGATGCGGTCCAGCGTCCACGCCTTCGCGCCATACTTCTCCTTCAGCTCCGGGCCGAGCAGAAAATGATCGCCGTGCATGTGCGAAATCCAGAAGGCGTCAATCTGCTTCAGGCCCATGTGAGTCCGCAGGCCAACGATGATTTCTTCAAGCATCGCCTTCGGAAACAGCCCGGCATCGAGGATCAGCCCACGGCCGCTGTCCGAGATGATGATCGCGAAATTCTTCCCCTGCGTTTTGTGGCTGAGCTTGTAGAGATGCGGCGTCACCTGACTGATCAGCGGCACGGCGGTCGGCTTCGAGATCGAATCCCGCTCCTCTGGCTTCGAGTCAAACACCGGGTAGCCGCGAACGTAGCTCTGACGAAACGCCGTCAATTTTGAGCGATACGTTTCGAGTTGTGACTGTGGATTCACAATCGTCGGTCCTTGCGACGGCAGCGCGAGATCGAGCTTTTGTTCGATCAGCAATTCGACCGATTTGATCAGCGTGTCGATCCCTTTGGCGAATCCGTAATCCCATTCGGTGTCGAACCACGTCGTCATCTTCGCTCCGTCATGGATGACGCCCCCGGTGAACGCGGTTGTTTTGCCACCGTGTCGAATCACATACGTCATGCTGCCTGGTGAATGTCCCGGCGTGTCGAAACATTGAATCTCTCGCCCGCGCCACGAGAACACTTTCGTTGATTCCAACGCTTCGTCGAGCGGAATCGGCTTTCGTGGTGGCCGGGCGTAACTCGCACCGTAAACAGAAAAGGTGTCGCCGAGAGTCGGAAACCATTTGCGGAACTCGTTCGGCTTCTCGAACAACGCCTGCTCCGCTTTCGGAGCGGCCACCTTCGTCACGGTTCGATCAATTCGCTCGATCCCCTGGCATTGCTCGCGGTGATGATGCGTCAACAACAACCACTCGACTCGTTTGACGCCGATGTCAGCCAGATGGCTCAACACGCTGCCGTCACCCAGATCGATCAGTAACGCAGCGTCACCGTCGCGCAGGACATGCACGTTGCAGGTGTCCGTCCAAACGAACAAGTCGGGCTGCGTCTTCGAATCGGGCTGACGAAAGCCCGACTTCGACGCAACCGGCCTTTCATCTGCCGCCGACACAGGCAACGAACCGAGTACGATCAACAAGAGAGTCATCAGACGAATGCACATAAAGATTCCTTCTGCTGACAGGGGTTGTGTGAGAGATCCAGACCACGTTCAAAGTCGTGGATCAACGGGTTCGCTTTCCATCGCAAGGACGCCGAAGGCGCATTCGTGAACTCGGCGGAGTGGTTCGTGGCGAACGAAGCGTTCCAGTGACTCGATACCGAGAGCGAACTCGCGCATGGCGAGCGAGCGTTTAGCGTGCAGGCCGCGCGAACGCAGGCGGTCGAGATTTTCTGGAGCGGTGTAGTCCGGGCCGTAGATGATGCGGAGATACTCGCGTCCTCGGCACTTCACGGCTGGTTGAAGCAGACCGCGCTTGCCGCGAGCGATGAATTCCAGCGGCTTGACGACCATGCCTTCGCCACCATTCGTCGTGAGTTCGTCCCACCAACGCACAGCCGAAGCCGCTTGATCGGCGTCGGTCACATCGACCACCAGAAACGGCGTCGCGATGAGAATACCTCCGGCGAGACGAGCCAGCGTTTGCATGTGCCAGTCATGCGGCTTATCGACATGCACGGCACCTTCCGTCGCTAGCAGATGAAACGGAGCGAGCTTGAGGTCATCCACAGAGTTCACCGGCCAGCAGTAGCGGCGGTAGGCGGACACATAGTCGCGCGCCATCATCTGACGGGCGGTCGTGCGAGTCAGCAGTTCGCCAACGTTTTGGTCTCGCGACGCGGTTTGTTCCAGAAGAGCGACTGCCTCTGAAAGCATCGCATTAGCCGCCACTCCCACCGGAGCGTACTGATCTCGCAAGAGCGCCTGAGCCTTTGCCGACCACGGCATCAATTCGCAGTCGAGGCAAATCCACTCGGTGCTGAATTCCTCCCAGAAACCAGCCGTTGTGACGGCGGCGTGAATTCGCGCGAGAAACGCGGCTTCAAATTCAACGTCCTCGAAAAATCGCCGACCCGTCCGCGAGAGGCAGGTGCCAATTCCCTCGCCGATCACACCGAAGCGACGTTGCGCAGCCGTCTCGTCGCGGCAGACAATCACGATCGCGCGCGAGCCCATGTGCTTCTCCTCGCAGATGACGCGACTGACTCCCTCGCGCTGAAAGTACGCGAGTGCTTCAGCGGGATGTTCCAGCAGGCCCGGTTCACGACTGGTCTCGCACGGCGACATGGTCGGCGGCAAGTAGATCAGCCACTTCGGATTCGCAGCGAAGCGGCTCATCACTTCGAGTGCCGCCGTCGCATTCTCTTCGCGGATCGTGATGTTGTGATGCAGTCTCGTGCCGATGATTCGTTTGCCGGTGACATCGGACAAGTCGAGCAGATCATCGAGTTCTTGCTGTGCGTTCAACGACGGAGTTGGTTCGACCGGAATCAGAAACGGGCGACGCGGCTCGGCATACGTCTGCCGAGCGGGCACCGAGACCAATTCTTTCTCCGGGTATCGCAAGGCCGTCAGTTGGCCGCCGAAGACGCAGCCCGTGTCGATGTTGATCGTCTGATTGAGCCACTCCGGTTGCGGGACCGGAGTGTGACCGTAAACAACGATCGCCGAGCCGCGATAATCCGCCGCCCAATTGTGTCGCACCGGGAGACCGAACTCGTCCGTCTCACCGGTCGCTTCGCCGTAGAGCGCGAACTCACGCACCGCGCCGGAACCGCGTCCTTGCATCGACTCGCGCATCCCCGCGTGAGCGACCACCAAGCGGCCATCGTCAAGCACATAATGGCTCACGAGGCTGTCAATGAATTCGGCTGCCACGCGACTGAAGCCTCGATAGTTGGCTTCATACGCTTCAAATTGAGCGACCGTTTCCGCGAGGCCGTGCGTCAATTGCACGCTCTTGCCCCAAACCTTGCGCATGAATTTGACGTCGTGATTGCCCGGCACGCACAGCGCCGAGCCAGCTTTCACGGACTCCATCACCAGTCGCATCACTTCGGGAACTTTGGGACCGCGATCTACAAGGTCGCCGACGAACGCCATCTTGCGACCTGCCGGATGAGTCCACGCGCCGCCGGGTTGCTCGACATACCCCAGCTTCGCGAGCAGTTCGATCAGTTCGTCAAAGCAGCCATGCACGTCGCCGATGAAATCGAACGGCCCATGATCCGACTTGCGATTGTTCCAGAGCGGCTCGCGAACGACCTCCGCAGCTTCAATCTCTTCCAGCGACTTGAGCACATGCACCCGCCGGAATCCTTCACGATCCAGTGCTCGCAACGACCGATGCAATTGAGCGGCTTGTTGGCGAACGACATGCGGGCCGAAGTCGCGGTCGGGACGATCCTTGTTCCGATCGTGAGCGACTCGCTCCGGCACGTCGAGCGCGATCGCCACCGGCAGACAGTGAAACTCACGAGCCAGCGCGACCAGCGGCTGGCGAGCTTCCGGCTGCACGTTGGTCGCATCAATGACCGTCAGCTTGGCCGCCGCCAGACGTTTACGAGCGATGAAGTGCAACACGTCGAACGCATCGCCTGTTGCGGCCTGACTGTTCTCGTCGTCCGACACCAACGCTCGGCACGCATCCGACGACAGCACTTCCGTCGGCTTGAAATGCCGCCGCGCGAACGTGCTCTTGCCGGAGCCAGACACACCTACGAGGACAACCAGTGACAGTTCGGGAATTGTGAGTTGTGGCATGTAGGGGTTTGGTTTGAACCGCAGAGAACCCGGAGAACGCAGAGGTCTGAATCGTCGTCTGCCCTCAGCGTTCTCCGCGCCCTCCGCGGTTCAAACATCTTCCTCTTGATAGTTATTAGCGACTCGTTGAATTCCATCTTTGAGGACAATTTCGTGGAAGTTGATCAGCAAGCCCACTTGCAAATTCAGTAATCTCAAATGCGACATGACCTGAGCCACATCGACCGGATGCAGCTTTTCCTTGGCCTTGCATTCGACGATGACCAAACCGGCCACCAGCAGGTCCGCTCTAAGGCCGCATTCCAGTTTCACCCCTTCGTAAACGACGGGGATAGGCTTTTCTTGCTCGACCTTCAATCCGAGCTTCTGAAGTTCATAGGCCAGACAAATCCGATAAGCCGATTCGAGTAAGCCGGGACCGAGAGTTCGATGAACTTTCATCGCAGCACCGATGATCGTGAAGGTGAGGTCGTTGATCTTCACAATTCAGCCCTTTCAGAATGAGATTTGAACCGCAGAGGACGCTGAGATCGCAGAGGTTTAAATCCTCGGTCTTCTCGCTGCGATCTCAGCGTCCACTGCGGTTCTAGGTCTTCTCTTCAATCTCAAAGACCGCCATTTGTGTCGGCGGTCCGACGGCATCATCTTCTGGTCCCACCGGCTGAAACCGCACCGTGTATCCGAAGCGGGCGGCGGTGTTGTTCGCCCAACTTTGGAACTCCGATCGAGCCCACTCGAAGCGATGATCGCGGTGACGGAACTTGCCTGCCGGAAGCGATTCCCACTTCACGTTGTATTCGCAGTTGGGCGTCGTCAGCACAACGGTTGCCGGGCGAGCGAACTCGAACAGCACTCGTTCAAAGGCGGCGAGACGGGGCGGATCAAGATGCTCAATGACTTCGACAACGGCCGCCGCATCGAAGCCGGACAAACGCGAGTCTCGGTACATCAGCGAACCGTGCCACAACTTGATCCGCTCTTTCTGCATTGTCGGCAGCCGCTCGTAGTTGAGGTTGTCCGCCGCGAATTCGAGCACTCGATGTGAGACATCGAGGCCGACGATCTTCGTGAATTGCCGCTCGCTCAACAGCAGTCTCAACAACTTGCCTTCACCGCAACCGAGATCAAGCACCGACTGCGCGCCACTGGCCTTCAATGCGTCGAGCGGCGCTCGCTCATCTCAAACGCAACGGTTCTGAACAAAGCAGAAGTAGAGGAAAAGATCGCTGGGACGTTCTCATTGGGTGTGTTTTGGAAAGGCCCTTTGGGAATGGAGTCCCAGCGATGTGTGCGCAGATTAAGTTT
>SYJG01000296.1 GCA_005798445.1 Planctomyces sp. | reverse complement strand
GCCGGTCGATCTCCGCCCGGCCCGCGTCGTCGAGCAGCAGCCGACGCAACGGCTCGTCTTCGCGGCGGTACAAGAAGACGCTCCCTTGGGCGTCGCGCGGGATGATCGGTTGGAAGAGGATCGCTGGCGGAAAGAGAGCACGAAACTCCGCCGCCGGTCGAGCACGTTCGGCGGCGACGCGCGGATGGACGATCTGTGCGGCATGCGGGTCGCCAACTTCAGCTTTGGCGACCGGCTCAGCCAAATTGCCGCCGCCTCCAGTCGCAGCGATCACGAATGCTTGAACGGAGGCCGTTTCGGGACTGGCTTCATCGAGGCTCACATCAGCGCGAAGGAAGCGAGGCAACGTCAGAGCCTTCTGCAACTCGGCGGGTAGTTTTCTCAGATCGATGACGACCTCAGCAGCAGCAGCCGTGACCAGCGCGGACTTCGGCACCGGTCGCCCCTGCGGATGCTGACCGAATTTGAGTCCAGAGGCCGGCTCGATCGCCGCTCGCAATTCGGGATGCTCGGCAAACACCAGCGGCGGCCCATCACCACCTTCCAGTCGCAGTCGGTCCCAGACCACAAACGTGTCGGGCTGAGCGGGCAACGCGACCATGCGGAAGAGCGGTTCGCGAGCAGCGCCCTGAACGCGCTCGCGAGCGACCACGCGACGCAAATCCTCCCACGCAGGAAAACCGTTGCCGACCGCGAGGGCGGCATTCCTCCGGTAGTTGCCTTGAAACAACTGGTCCTGCATGGCCTTGATCGTCGCCAAGACCGGAGCCGGATCGGTGGTGGCCTCGCGCCACGTTGCTCGCACCAGAGCCAGCATGTCGGGAGGCAGACCTGCGTCCGGCAAAATCGTGGAGGCACTCCCCAAGTCAGCCAGAGCCTGTCCCAAATCCGGAGCTGCGAGATGCGACAGTTCGAACGAGACTCCATCGAGACCAGCCGGGTGAGCATCCGCAACGCGACCAGCGACCGACAACTCGCCCGCGATCGGACTCGTCCAAGCGATCGACACGTTTCGCTTCGGTCCGGGATGCACGAAGACGGATCGCGCGGGCAACGTCGTCCAAACTTGGATCGGTTCCGCCGCCGAGTTCACAAAGACCGACGGTTCGGAACCGAGGCTCCACGATTTCAATTCGGGCCGTCCGGCATTGCTGTCGCGCCGTTCGGTGAGGAACGTCGGAGTGGATGTCGTTTCCAAAAAACTCCAGCGAGCGTCGTGCTTGTCCGGCGACGGGTTCCCCTTCAACAGATTGGAAGTCAGATCGGCGATACTCCAAGTTCGTTGATCCCCCGCTGTCTCGCGGATCGTCCATTCGACGAGCGTGCTGTCCGCCCCGTGATTGTCGTTCGGAAGCACGGTCAAGAGCAGCAGTTCGCCGCGCTGAACCGAGACCTTGCGCTCGAAAGGAACCGAGCCTCCCTCCGCAACCTTTGATTCCGCGAGGAGACGTTTCGACGAAGCCCAGCGGGATTCGATCGCCTGCTTGGCCGATTGGAGAGCCGTCTGCCGACGTTGCTTCTCCGCTTCAATCTGGGTCGCTTTGTCGCGCCACTGCTTCGTCTGCGATTCGACTTCGGCTTGCGTACGACGGACTTCCAGTCCGTCGCTCTCAACCTTCGACGGACTGGAAGTCCGTCGTACAGAGCCGTTGAGCCCCGCCCAAAGTGCCTCCAGATACGTGGCGTTGAGTTTCTCTTCAGCGGCAACCGCAGCAATGGCAGCAGCCCCATCACGAGTGAGTCGATCGCGGTGCTTCAGCGTCGCCGCCAGATGCGCGGCGAGCGGCGGCTCGCCATTCGGACCAGCGTAGCGAGCATGGAAATTTCGCAACGACTTGAGAGCGTCCTCAGACCAATCAGGGCGGTCGGTAGACGGCGAAAATCGAAAACCTTTGGGCAAGAGCACAACCCGCGCGGCGACGTCGCGAGCCGCTTGGTGATAGCGTTCGACCAAACCGGGAGTCACCGGCATCGCGTCGCCGACGTTGGCAAAGCCCTCGCCGCCGACGCTGTCGGTGGGAAACTCGCGAACCCGCGTCGGACGCAGATCAACGCCCGTGAGATCGCGAATCGCGTTGTCGTACTCGGAATTGCTCAGCCGCCGCAGCGTCACCGGCCCCGGATCACCCGCCCGCGCCGCCGCTTCCGCATCGAGAGCCGCCGTGATCCAACTCAGCAACTGATCGCGTTCCGCCTGACTCGGTTGCGATGCCTCCTTCGGCGGCATGTCGCCCAGCCGCACTCGTTCGGCGACATCCCCCAGCAGCTTGGGCTTGGCGATGATCGCGTGAGCGGAGCCGAAGCTCGTGAGATCGACATCGTTGTCCGTGGGTTCCTTCCCATGACACTTGCCGCACGTCTTCACGAGCAGCGGTTGAATCTGCTTGGCAAACGATTGCGCGAGGTCGTCCGCACCGTTGGCCGAGGCCGCCGTGAGCGCGAGACACGCAATGAGCGACATAGCGCAAGCCATCCGGTTCCGCAGTGACGCACCGGGCGGCTCGCGACGCACCGCGACTTTCGATGTCCCGACGAATTCGAGCGTGGATTCCAACGACATACTGAATTCCTCTTCTGACTTTCTCATCTGTGCTTCGGCTTTGCCATCTGTGCTAGTCAAGACTTGATTAGCACAGATGGCAAGGCCGAGGCACAGATGAAGATGTTTTCGCAATGGACGGGCAAGAGTGCTCGTCCTACCTCCGCGAGCCGAGTCATGTGTCTGCTCAGGAGGCATCGCATCAGATTCGCTCCTTGTGACTCTCGATGTGCTTCCGCAATTCGGCCGTCGCTGCGGCGACACGGCCCGCTGCCAGTTCATCCACAATGAGCTGATGACTTTCGACACCGGCTTTCCAGCCAGCCTTATTCACGCTCTCGCGGAACCGCTGAAAGAAGATGTGCAACAAGTCGCCGAACGCCACCAGCGGTTGCAGCCCGCTCGCATCCAGCAGCGAGCGATGAAACTGAATGTCGAGCGCGATGAAGGTCTTCAGGTCGCGAGCCAACTCGAACTGCCGGACGATCTCTCGGAGCCGAGCCTCAATCGTCGGATCGTCCTTCATCCGCCGGACGACATGCGGCAGCACGCCCGTTTCGAGAATCACGCGGCTGTCGATGAGCTGCTGCGGATCGGCTTCCAGTAAGCCCGCATGAAAGCTCAGATGCTCGGTGACTCGCTCCATGTCGATGCGCCCGACGGTCAACCCGACCCCGGCCTTCGACTCGACGATGCCGAGAAACTCAAGCGACTTGGTGGCTTCACGCAGACTCAGCCGACTGATGCCAAACGTCTCCGCAAGCTGAGTCTCCGTCGGCAGCCGATCACCGGGACCGAGTTTCTGCTCGACGATGAATTGCTGGATCTGACCGGCAACCTGATCGCGAACTTTGGGACGACGCAGCGTTTGCATGAGGTTCCTCTCAACTCTTCGTTTGTACGACGGACTTCTAGTCCGTCGATCGGCGCGACGGACTAGAAGTCCGTCGTACCACTTGGCTGCGACCGAGCCTAAGGACATGGTCAAGAACAACTTCCCGATTTCTCATCTGTGCCTCGGCATTGCCATCTGTGCTATTCGATTCATTGATTAGCACAGATGGCAATGCCGAGGCACAGATGAAGACCCGATCGCAACGGATCCGGCTGCAAACCGGGAATTTGTTATGGACCACTTCCTAAGTTCGCTGCTTGCAGCCCGAATTTCTCGTCGATAGATTATCTGACAATCAGATTCCGAGTCAATCTTGTCCTGCACTTTCCCCTTCCGAGGAGCCAGCCCCCATGCCGACGGTCGCGATCACCGATTACTCCTTTCCAAATCTGGACGTCGAGCAGGCGATCCTGTCCGCCGCCGGCTTTGAGCTGCGGAGCGGAAACGACAAGCTGGTTCCCGCGCTGCAGTCGCTCGTTGCCGAGGCGGACGCGGTCATCACGCAGTTCGCCCCGATCAATGCGGACGTGATCGGAGCGATGCAGCGAGCCAAAGTCATCGTGCGATACGGCATCGGCTACGACAACGTCGATGTGAAGGCGGCACGCGAGCGGGGCATTCCGGTCTGCAACATTCCAGACTACTGCATCGACGAAGTCGCCGATCACACGCTGGCGTTCATTCTCGGAGTCACGCGGCAGGTTGTGCCGAACACGTTGCACGTGCGAGACGGCAAGTGGGGATTGGTGCCCGCGCTGGATCAGTTGCGGACATTGCGCGATCAGACGGTGGGCGTTGTCGGCTTTGGACGCATCGGGCGCGAGGTCGCGGCGCGGCTGGGGCCGTTCAAGTGCCGACGGCTCGTGCATGACGCCTTTGTTCCGGCCGACGCCGTGCGTGCCGCCGGATGCGAACCGGTGACGCTCGACGAGTTGTTGGCTCAGTCCGACATCGTGAGTTTGCATTGCCCGTCGACGCCGCAGACGAAGAAGTTGCTCAATGCCGATTCGCTCGGCCGCATGAAACGCGGGTCGGTAGTGGTGAATCTCGCCCGAGGCGACTTGATCGACACCGCCGCGCTCGTCGCCGCGTTGCAATCGGGACAGATTGCCTCCGCCGCGATCGACGTTTGCGACCCCGAACCAATTCCCGCCGACAGCCCGTTGCGTTCTCTGCCGAACGTCATCGTCGCCTCGCACATCGCCTCGGCCAGTCCCAAGTCGGTGCGAACACTCCGCGAGACGGCTGCGAAACTTGCGGCGATGGCGTTGCGCGGCGAACCGCTGCCGAACGTTGTCAACAGTGTCGGAACGCGTTTCGCATGAGGGGTCGCCAGACATGATTCCGATATCACCGTTTCGGATCGAGGTGCCTCAAGACGCTCTCGATGATCTACGCGACAGGCTGCGAAGAACTCGCTGGCCGGATCAAGTTCCGGGAACCGGCTGGAGTCGCGGCATTGATCTGGACTACTTGCAGGAACTCGCCTCGTATTGGGCCGACGAGTTCGACTGGCGGAAGCAGGAAGAACGGCTCAACCGGCTCCCGCATTTCCTGGCCGACATCGACGGTCTGCGTCTGCACTTCATTCATCAGCCGGGCAAAGGCCCCGCGCCGCTGCCGTTGTTCATGATGCATGGATACCCGTGGTCCTTCGTGTTGCTGGAACGCATCCTGCCGATGCTGACCGACCCCGCCTCGCACGGCGGCGATCCGCGCGACGCGTTCACGGTGATCGTTCCCTCGATCATTGGGTTCGGCTACTCCGCCTATCCACCGCAACAGGGATTCGGATTTCAGCATCACCCGCGCATCTACGACCGCCTCATGACCGAGGGGCTGGGGTATGCACGTTACGGCATCGAAGGGGGCGACTGGGGTGGATTTCTCACGGCCCCGTGGGGATACCTGCACCCGCAGAACCTGATCGGCATTCATCTCAACTGTCTGTTTCCGCGTCTGGGCGATGAGCGGGAACCGGAAGACAAGGACCCGGACATTCTCCGCGGGCTGGGCATGAAATGGGCGCCGGTCAAGCCGAAAGATCCGGACATGCTCCGCTACTGGAAGAACGTCGAACGCTACTGGATCGACGAAGGGGCCTATTGCCACCAGCAGATGACGCGGCCACAGACATTGGCCGTCGGCATGTCCGACTCGCCCGCCGGATTGGCAGCCTGGATCATTGAAAAGTGGCGAGCATGGAGCGGCTGGGGGGATGATTTCGAAAAACTGTTTCCCCGCGATATGCTGCTCACCAACGTGATGCTGTACTGGGTAACGAACTCATTCTGGTCGTCGATCCGCTTGTACAGCGAGTCGTACTATCACCCGTGGGAACTCCCGGCCGGCGAGCGGATTCAAGTCCCGACCGCGGTCGCCGCCTACCCGCACGAGCTGGCTCCGATCGTCCGCAAGCGAGCCGAGCGTTATTACAACGTCGTTCATTATCACGACTATCCTCAGGGCGGACATTTCGCCATTCACGAACGGGCCGAAGAAATGGCGGGGGACTTGCGCGATTTTTTTCGGCCCTTGAGAAACGAGTTGCCATAGAGATGCAGAACGCAGAACACAGTGTCAGTGACGGGAGGAAGCGGAATCACTGGAACGTGGGTGCTGCGGGAACTGCTGGAAGCAGAAGCTCGCGTCGTCGCGCTAGACGTTCGTCCGGCGAAGGAGCGTTGGAATCGCGTGCTAGGAGCCGGGGCGAAGGACGTCGTCTTATCCGACATGCCGCTGTTTGATCGGGATGGGCTGATCGCGATAATCAGCGATAACGACATTCCCAGCGTGGCGGCTCCCGGTTCGAAGCAGGCTGGCAGACACTCGACTCAAGACAATGACTCCTGGCACCTGATGCCCAATGTGAGGTAACTGGCTCATGCTGAATATTGACCCACAGGCGCGATTGAGCCGACGCGGGATGCTCCACGTTGGGACGCTGGCCTTAGGCGGACTGAGCTTGCCATCGTTGCTTCAAATGCGGGCTGTCGCAGAGTCCGACGCGACCCGGGCAGATACGGCGGTGATTTTCCTTTTTTTGCACGGGGGGCCGAGCCAGCTCGAAACATACGATCTCAAGCCCGATGCTCCCTCGGAAGTTCGCGGCCCATTCAGACCCATTCCTTCGAATGTTCCCGGAATCGATGTCTGTGAGCTGTTGCCCCACCATGCGAAGTCCGCGCATCGCATCTCGCTAATTCGATCCTGCACACATGGCGACGGAGGCCATTTCGAAGCGCACGGGCGCTTCATGTCCGGCAACGGGGGGCTGAAACCAGGCACGTTCGAGTCGACGCATCCGCAGATGGGGGCCATCGTGGGCCGCTGCCTGAAGTCACGGACGCGCGGGCTGCCTGCGGCGGTCGGCATGGGGCTGGTCATCTACAACAGCCAGTTTGGCGAGTATGTGCCGGGCATCGGCGAAGGCTATTGGAGTAGTGCGTGGCGGCCACCGATCGTCACGACGACCGGACTGCCGAACTCGACGCTCACGGTGGCGGCTGAAAGACTGGACGATCGCGTGGGCCTCCTGCGGCAATTCGATCAGATGCGACGTGAGGTGGATCAGAAACGCGTCATGGATTCGATGGACGAGTTCAACCGCACCGCCGTCGAAATCCTGACTGCGGACAAGGCCCGAGCCGCTTTCGATCTGAGCAAGGAAGATCCGCGACTCGTCGCCAACTACGGCGAAGAGTGGGGGCGGAATGCCCTGGTGGCGCGACGACTGGTGGAGGCCGGCGTGAGCTTCGTCACGATCAGTGTTCCCGGTGGCGTCAAAGCGATGGACGCGCCAGGCTGGGACGATCACGCAATTAACATCGACCTGCCGACAATCATGCCACTCCGATTGCCAGTCTACGACCAGGTGGTAACCACGCTGATCAACGACATCTACGACCGCGGGCTGGACAAGAAGGTTCTGGTGATTGCCGCCGGGGAGTTTGGCCGCACTCCCAAGGGAACGCTGCAGCCAGGTACTGCCACCGGAAAGCTACAATGGGGCCGCGACCATTGGCCGGGCGCTCAATCGATCCTGGTCTCTGGTGGCGGCTTCCGGATGGGCCAGGTGATCGGCGCCACTGACGGTCATGCGGGCTACCCGGTCGAGCGACCCGTCGATCCCCAGGATGTGATGGCCACCATGTACCACCACCTGGGAATCGACCTGACAACTCACATTCCAGACCCCAGCGGTCGGCCCATCGCCATTACCACGGGCACACCGATTCGGGAGTTGAGATGATTGCGGAGGATGCATGATCGATTTGTTTCCGACTCAACAGGCGACGACCGTTCGTGTCACGCGAAGGCAGTGGCTGCGGATGTCCGCTCTTGCTGCCGGCAGCCTCGCCAGTGTGGTGAATGCGCAGCCATTGCGTGCCGGAGTGAGTTCGTCCCATCGTGGAAAAGCCAAACAATGTATCTATATCTTTTTGTGCGGCGGACCGTCGCAGCCTGACCTCTGGGACATGAAACCGGAAG
>SYJG01000028.1 GCA_005798445.1 Planctomyces sp. | reverse complement strand
GCCCTCCGAGTGATTCTATCTGGATTGACTCGGAGGGCTGACGCCCTGCCGCTCGCCGAATCTCTCAGGACACCTCACGCGAGGTATCAGCGATTGGAGTTGCAACCGGCACGGAACAACACGACCTCGAACAGATGGTGCCACTGCGGAAGACGGCCAACGGATTATTCGAAACTGAAGATCTTGGCAAAGGCTTCGTTGATGGTTTCGACGGACACATTCAGGATGTCGCATGTGCCTTTCACACCGGTGCCGCCGAGGCCGAGATCCTCGCAGGAGTCGCCGAAAACGGAATCGGCCCCCAATCCGCCGATGAGCGTGTCATCGTCGCCGCTTCGGAGTGCGTCGTTGCCGGCTCCTTCCGATGCGGTTTTCCGCGCGGGGTGGCATCCAATGCCGGAAAATCCCCGTTTCGAGCGGCCTCCCGAATACTGAACAAGAAAAATCTCAAAAAAGTACGGCCGAGTTGTGCCGGTCTTCAACGACAAACACCTGGGGCCTCAATGGGACGACGCGAAATGGATGTATGACCGAGCGAGAAAAATGAACGTCCCGTTATGGCCGGTTCGTCACTGGCGGTCACCTACCGTGATCCTGACCTGACGTTGCCGATGGATTGCGAGATCGAGGCTGCAGTCGGAATTGGCTATTCGCACCCGGAAATCTACGGATTCCACGCTCTGGACAGTTACCAGTGTCTTGCCGAACGACGGCGTGGGGCCGAGACCGGCGTGAAATGGGTGCAGTGCCTTCAGGGGGACACGATGTGGAAGCCTCTGGATGACGGCCTGATCTCGAAGAAGACGTTCGACGCCGCGCTCGCGCGGGTCTGCAATCAGCCGGATCAAGTTCGCGGACGCAATGATTCGGCCCTGTACCTATTTGAGTATCTCGATGGCCTGATCGGGGCCGTCTTCATGCTGCCCGGCATTGCTGCTGGAACATCGGCCGCGCTGACACTCAAAGGGGAGCCAACACCGATGGCCACTCGATTCGAAGAACGGACGGAACCCCGTCATCCCCACTTCGCGTATCTGCTGAAAGGGATCGAGCGGATGATTCACACGGGCCGGCCGAGCTATCCCATCGAACGAACTCTGCTGAGCAGCGGCATTCTCGACCGAGTGCTCACGTCACGAATTCAAAGCCACGCGAAGCTGCTGTCTCCCGAACTGGCGATCCATTACAAACCAGTCGACTATCCGCATGCGCCGAAATCCGACCTTCGCTCTGATCCGTAGCCCAGTTGCGTTAGTCTGGAGACGTATCGAAAAGAATTCGGGAGTTAGGTGTTTGATCACCCTGCCCGATCAGGATGGTGGCCATGTCGATGACTCGCGCAGTTCTGGTGGCATTCGCTTGCTTCACGGCGAGCCTCGCTCACGCCGATCCGAATGACGAATTCTTCGAGAAGCAGATTCGTCCGCTGTTGGTCGAGCATTGCCAATCGTGTCATGGCGAGAAGAAACAGGAGGGGGGGTTGCGGCTCACATCCCGCGAGTTGCTGCTGAAGGGGGGTGAGACAGGGCAAGCCGTGGTTCCAGGGAAGCCGACCGAAAGTTTGCTGATCAAGGCGATCGGATATCTCGGCGAACGGAAGATGCCACCGAAGCAGAAGCTGGCAGACGCAGACATCGCCAAGCTGACACGTTGGGTCGCGCTCGGAGCGCCGTGGCCGGAGTCAGCGGCGACTTCGAAGGAAAGCGGGGAAGGAACGGGGCAGGGTGGATACGCGGTGACTCCGAAACAGCGGAATTGGTGGGCGTTTCAGCCGGCGAAGGACTCGCCGCCGCCGGCGGTGAGGAACAACCAGTGGCCGCGCGGTGAGATTGACCATTTCGTCCTCGCTGAGCTGGAAGCTCGCGAGATGTCGCCGTCTCAGCCAGCAGATCAGCGAGTGTGGCTGCGACGGGTGACGTTCGATCTCACGGGACACCCGCCGGTTCCGGAAGAACTCGACGCGTTCGTCGCGGACAACTCGGATCAAGCGTTCGAGCGCGTTGTCGATCGGCTGCTCGGATCTCCCGCGTATGGGCAGCGCTGGGCTCGGCACTGGCTCGATGTTGTGCGCTACGCTGACTATCACGACGGCGATCCAAAGGCTCGCAATCCGGTGTGCGAACCGCTCGAAGCGTGGCGATATCGCGATTGGGTCGTCGAGTCTCTCAACCGCGACTTGCCCTACGATCAATTCATCACGCATCAGATTGCCGGAGATCTGCTCCCCGCGCCCGACGGCAAGCAGCCTTACACCGACGGGTTGATCGCGACGACGTTCCTCGTCAACGGAGCGTGGGATCGGGGCGATGCCGATAAAGAGAAGATGGTCAGCGACATGGTGGACGATCAAATCGACACCGTCGGCAAGGCGTTCCTCGGTCTGACGCTGGGATGCTCGCGCTGCCACGACCACAAATTCGATCCGCTGGCACAGTCCGATTACTACGCGCTGGCCGGGATCTTTTACAGCACGCGGATGCTCAAGGAACTGGGGACGAAGGGTGGTGAAATCACGCTGCAACGCCGGCCGCTCGTGGCGCAAGAAGTCGTGGAGAAGCGCAACCAGCAGGTGCAACAAATCGCGGAGGTGAACGCAAAGCTCGCCGAGTTGGACAAGCAGTCGCCAAAACCGCCGCCGGATGATCCCGCTCGGCTGGCATTGATTGAGCGGCGGGACCGGCTGCAAAAGGAACTGCCTCCCGAACCGCCCATGGCATTGGCGGTCAGCGAGGGGGGCGTTCCCGGTGGGTTGTTCCCCGCCATCCAAGACGTGCCGATTCATCTTCGCGGCAGCTACACGCGACTGGGATCGGTCGTGCCGCGCCGGATGCCGTTGTTCTTCGCGGGTGACAAGCAACCTGCGATCGCCAGCGGGAGCGGCCGGCGCGAACTGGCGTCGTGGATCGCTTCGAAAGAGAACCCGCTCACCGCGCGCGTCATCGTCAATCGAATCTGGCAGTCGCATTTTGGCGAAGGGCTGGTCCGCACGCCGAACAATTTTGGAATGCTCTCGGAACCGCCATCGCATCCCGCGCTGCTTGACTGGCTCGCAGTTCGATTTGTCGAGGAGGGCTGGTCGCTTAAAAAACTGCATCGCCGCATCGTGCTCTCAGCCACTTATCGGCAAGCGAGTGGCAGGGAGGACGATCGGGAGAAGGAGAGCCTCGCCGATCCCGATAACCGTTGGCTGGGACGCTTCACCGCTCGCCGCTTGGAAGCGGAAGCGATTCGCGATGCGATGCTGTCCGTCACCGGCAAGCTCGATCCGGCCAGCGGTGGACCGGCGAGCGACAACGTTTCCATCGCGCGACGTTCGCTCTATGTGCAGACGGCGCGCTGGGATCGCAGTAACTTCGCGACGCTGTTCGATGCGGCCAATCCTGATGCGTCTGATGAGAAGCGCAATGTCAGCACGGTCGCCCCGCAGTCGCTGTTCTTGCTCAACAACAGCTTCACGCTCGGCCAAGCCCAGCACTTGGCGGAGTGGCTGATTCGTGAAGTGCCCAACGATTCGCCCAACGTCGAGACCTCGCGGATTCAACACGCCTACCGCTTGCTCTTCAGCCGTTTGCCGAGCGAAGAAGAAATCAGGATCGCTCGGCAGCTTCTGGGACAAGCAAGTGCGGCCGCTGGTTGGAGCGACCTTGCGCATGTGTTGCTGTGCTGCAACGAGTTCATTTACATCGACTGAATCTGCCCCAGCGGTTCATGAGGCCACGAACATGACGTATCAACCCAACCTCTCGCGACGCGATCTGCTGGCTCGTACTGGTTGTGGATTCGGTCTGCTGGCGCTGGCCGACATGCTGGCGGCGAACGAACCCGATCGCGCGGCTCAACCCTACGCGATCCGCGCGCCGCATCACTCGCCCAAGGCCCAGCGAATCATCTTTCTCTACATGCCCGGTGGTCCTTCGCATGTGGACCTGTTTGATCCAAAAACGCGGCTCGCGGCGGAGAACGGTCAGCCGCTGCCGTTTGAGAAGCCGAAGCTCGAACGGACCAAGACCGGCAACCTGCTCGCTTCCCCGTGGAAGTTCTCCAAACAGGGGGAATCCGGCATCGAAGTCAGCGAACTGTTGCCGCACACGGCAATGCACATCGACGACCTGTGCGTCATCCGTTCGATGGTGGCCGACAACATCAATCACTCCGGCGCGGCGCTCCAAATGTGTACCGGCGAGCAAGCCTTCTCGCGGCCCAGCCTCGGATCGTGGCTGACCTACGGACTCGGCACCGAGAATCAAAACCTGCCCGGCTTCGTCGTGGTCAGTCCGGCTGCGGTCTTTCAGGGAGCACAACTCTGGGCATCGAGCTTCCTGCCGAGTGCCTATCAAGGGACGCTGGTCCGCGATCTGAAGAACCCGATCGCGAACCTCGGCAATCCGTCAGATACCCCGATGCGTCAGCGAGGAAAACTCGACGCGCTCGCTCGACTGAACGAACTCCACAAGCGCGACCGAGTCATCGACAGCCAACTCGATGCGCGAATTGCGTCGTTCGAGCTGGCGTTTCGGATGCAACGCGAAGCGCCCGAGGCGTTCGACATCTCGCGCGAAAGCGAGGCGATTCAGAAGCTGTACGGCACCGACCAGCCGGCGACAGAACTCTTCGGGAAGCAATGTCTGCTCGCCCGGCGTCTGGTGGAACGAGGTGTGCGATTCGTGCAACTCTTCGATGCGCCGCAGAACAACGTCTGGGATCATCACAGCGGCCTGCGCGAAAATCTTCCCAAGCGCTGCCAAGCGGTAGACCAGCCGATCGCCGCGCTGCTGACCGATTTGAAATCACGCGGCCTGCTCGATGACACGCTGGTGCTGTGGGGCGGCGAATTCGGTCGCACCCCGACGGCCGAAGGAAACAACGGCCGCGAGCATCATCCGTTCGGCTTCACCATGTGGATGGCTGGCGGCGGTATTCGCGGCGGCATGGTCCACGGAGCGACCGACGAATTCGGCTGGCACTCGGTCCAAGACAAGGTCCACATCCACGACCTGCACGCCACGATTCTGCACCAGATGGGTTTCGACCACGAACGTCTGACCTATCGCCACGGCGGTCGCGACTATCGCCTGACCGACGTGCATGGACAGGTGGTAAAGCAGATTCTGTTGTGATCGCTCCGTCAGGCCTCGCTTGGTCAGACTCAAATCGCATCGCATCGCCGACCCGCTGCATTCTCCAGATTCGACCTACAAACAGGTCCAGCCTCCGTCGACCATCAGGTTCAGGCCGGTGACATACTCGGATGCGTCCGAGGCCAAGAAGACGACGGCTCCCTTGATGTCTTCGTTGTCCAGCATTCGGCCGATGGGGACGCGGTGGCAGTATTGGTCGAGGAACGGCTTGGGCTGGTCGTTGAAGTACCCGCCGGGGCTGATGCAGTTCGCTCGCACTCCCTGCTTGCCGTAGTAGCAAGCCAGGTACTGGGTGAAGTTGATCATGCCCGCCTTCACGAAGTTGTACGTCGGCGGTTGCACCATCGTCGTCCCTTCGTAGATCGTGGGGTCGTTCGACACGACGCCGTAGATGCTGGAGATATTGATGATCGACCCACGCCCTTGCTTGACCATGTCGGGCAGGAACTGCTGACAGATCAAAAACAGTCCTGAGAAGTCGCCACCAGCCGCCTTCATCCAGACCTCCGGATTCTGGCTCTCCAAATTTCCGACGTGACCGTCACGCGTCAACGCGCTGTTGACCAGCACATCCAAGCGGCCAAAACGCTCGATCACGTCACGGTGCAATTGTCGGATCGAATCGGGATCGGACAGGTCGAACTGCATTCCGTGCGCGTCGTACCCGGCGGCTCGCAGCGACTCGGCGAACTGCTGATTGGCTTCCAGCGAACGCGACGCCGTGATGACGGTCGCACCCGCTTCGGCGAGCGCCTGCGAGATGCTGCTGCCAAACAACGGTCCCGCTCCGGCTGTCACCAGCGCGATCCGTCCCTTCAGCGAAAATCGGTCGAGGATGCTCATTGTCGATGTCTTTCTTGTTGAGTGTTGCTCGTTGGTTGTTTTGGTGACGTTCACGAGATTGGTGTAGATTTCCTACGAACGGGCGGCGCAGTCACTTCCTAACGTCCTGTTAGCACGACGCACAAGCGAGTGGTTCCGGCCACGATCACTCGCTTGCGCGTCGTACTATCTTCCTGTTGGGTTCGGAAAGTCATTGTGCTCCCGTTTCTTAATTCAGCGCGTTCGTGACCGCACTGGCGATGCGCCAGTTCCCGTCCTTGTCGCAGGCGGCATAGTACATTCGAAACTCATTCTTGCCGATTTGGACCAGCGACATATCCTCCGCGTGAACGGCGTCCAGTCCCGCGCCTCCGTATCCGAGACCGTCGATCACGCACATGGCTCGTTCCCACACCAAACCGTCTGTCGAGTAGGCCGCGAAGATCCGCGACCGGTATCCCGACATATCCGAGGCGATCGACGCAGCGGCAAAGTCGTCGCTCGTTCCACTCGCCACGGCGTTGGCATCCTGGCTCGGATGCAGCGGCACTTTGGTTCCCGGCGGCACATCCTGCCAGGCCGAAAAGAACATCGTCCAACGATCGAGGGCGGCCGACGGTGGGATGACTTCCGCAGCAGTGATTCCCGCCGTGTCGTCATCCGTCTGCTTGTCCCGCAGACGATCACCCGGCTCGAACTCGAAATTCAGGCCATCGGACGTGATCGCGCTGATGATGCTCGTCGAAATTCGCTGGCCGCTCGCGATCCCTCCAGGACCGAACTCCGAGGTGAAGCAGTACAGCCGGCCGCGACCATCCGGCAGTTGCAGATACCGAGGCCCGCCGACTCCGCCGAGGTTCTGCAACCGAATGCCCTCTTCGAGTTCCCATTGCAGCATGTCTGAGGAAACCGCGCTGCAAATGACGGTCGGTCGATCGGCCGGTCCACGCGACTCGAAGTACATTCGCCACCGGTCAGCGGCGCAATTGGTGATTGTCGGTGCGATCACTCGGAGCGACATGTGCGGCAACGCAGGCTGTGGGGCAAGACGAATGCCCGGCTCCGTGCGAAACATCAATCCGTCCTCGGAGACCGCGCTGAGAATGTAGCCCTGACACGCCGGAAACGGTTTCGCCGACCCCACGGCGGTGTAGAACAGTCGGAACCCGCCATTCGGAACACGCACGATGCACGGTGCCTGCACCTTTGAGTGATCCAGCACTCGTGACCCATGCAGCCGTGCGCCCGGTTCCTTTCGCCAGCGACGTATGAAGCTCATGACGGATGCTCGCGTGTTCTAGTACTCGGCGACGGAAACCAACGTCTGGCCTGAATCGTCGCACCGCTCAATGTTCGTGTTGGTACGAGGACGAAGTATACCCCTCGCGTCCTCGAATGAGATGTTTTTGGCGAGCGGCAGGGCGTCAGCCCTCCGAGTGATTCCATCTGT
>SYJG01000295.1 GCA_005798445.1 Planctomyces sp. | reverse complement strand
TTGCCGGTTCCCGGTGGGCCGACCAGCAAGACTCCGCGCGGGATACGTCCGCCGAGGGCTTGATACTTTTGCGGCGTCCTCAGGAACTCGACAACTTCTTTCAACTCTTCGACCGCCTCGTCGATGCCGGCCACGTCGCTAAAGGTGACTTTGACGTCCTCCTGCGCGAACAATTTGCCGCGGCTGCGGCTGAATGACATAGCCGCTCCTGGTCCGCCGATGCGCCGCAGCATGAACAGGAAGAACACCAGAATCAGCATGAAAATGAGGCTCATGTAGAGGATTTCGGGCCAGGCCGAGAGGGGCTTCGAGTAGCTGTGCCGGATGTCTTTGGATTCCAGCAGACTCAGCAGCCGGCCTTGGTCAGCCTCGAAGAGTTTCTCGATGGGCACCTGCCAGTGCTTGGCGGACTTGGGAGGCTCGCCGTCCTTGCCGTTGGCTTCGGACTGAAACGTGATGTAACCGCGATCGATCACCAATTCATGGACGTTGAGCTTGCTGTATTTCGGATCGTCCCCTTTGAGGCCATCCAGGAACTCGCTGAACGAGATCGTCGTAGGGGTGTGAGGTCGCGTCGACCACGAGTACGCCAGCGCGGCAAACACAAAGCCGAGCATCAAGTACCAAAACACGTTTCCCGAGGACGGCGATTTCTCGGACCGCTTCGGGGAATCGGGGGGGTTTGGGCCAGACGGCGGGGGCGAAGCGGGGGGCGGCGAATCAGAGTTGGACATGGTGAACTACGCGGCAGGCCGAGTCGGCACAACAGGAATCAAATGTTCGGCAGGAATGTACGGCCCTGCGCGCAAGCCGGTCAACCACGTCCTGACACGATCGC
Organism: Planctomyces sp.; assembly: GCA_005798445.1. Lineage (GTDB taxonomy): Bacteria > Planctomycetota > Planctomycetia > Planctomycetales > Planctomycetaceae > SXKJ01. The sequence continues at coordinate 42,187 of SYJG01000295.1, read as the reverse complement.
ACGGCAGGCTAATGATTCCGCTTGGGAAAGCACGACGTGCCAGCGAGTGATTGCTCGATAAAAACCACTTGCTGGCGCGTCGTGCTACGGTGGCGAACAGCGAGTCATTTCACTTGTTGCGTTGCGGCAGCTTTGGCAAGTGTTTCCAGAAATCGAATCGTCCGGCTTTGGATTCGGGTTCTGTCGCCGATTCTGTATGCGTCGCGAGCCGCGACTCTCCCGGAGGATCATGTGCGATCACTTCCAAGTGATCAAATTGAACGTCGCCGAGTCCATGCAGGGTGATGGTCAGAGCAAACGGTCCGTCCTGGTAGGCTTCGCGGAGCATCTCGAAGCGTTGCCATTCACGTTTCTCTTGCCAATGCCATGCGCCGGAGCGGCCAGTGAGATTGTCACTGAAAGTCACGCCATCGAAGCTGCCGGTGATCGCGGAAGCGATACGGACCCATCCGCTGATGTGCAGTACTTGGCCGGCCCGCACTGCGATGGGCGGAGCGATCAACGTGATCGGTGGCATATCGAGCATGTTGGGAGAATCGTTGTTTGTGTCGGGAGCCGCCACCAGTCGCAGGCAACGGCCGTCTCGTCCTGTCGCGTTCAGGACTTGGACGGCAGCACGGACTCCGGTCGGCAAAACTGTCGGGACGGACTGCCAACCGGATTGCGACAACGTTGGGAAGTCGAACACCTCGAAGTCCCCATTCGTCAGCAGATTTTCCGAGGCTCGCGTCGTCGACTTGCCGAGCGTGGCGATCAATCGCCAATGATCCGGCAGCGTCTGGAAACAGAGCGTGTGCGGACTGCCGACTGGCGACTTCAAGCGATGGGTCGCCGTCTCCCAATGTGCCTTCTGCAAGATGCGGAGCGACTGCAACGCGGTTTGGCTGTATCGTGCTGCTTCGTCGAACCGCTTGCGTAGCTGCACGACATCTGCGGAGTTCGGCGACTTGCGTTGGCCAGCTTCGCGCGCCTGCGCGATCGCACGTTCGAGCGCATCGCCTGGGAAGATCCCTTCCGCCTTCTGAATGTTCGCGCGGGCTTGAGCCAGCAGTTGCGGAGCATCCGGCTGTCCGGCTCCGAGTTTCGTCAGCTCATCGTCTGCGATCCGCACGCGATTGAGTTTAGCCTTGGCCAATTCGATCCAATTGCGGGCGCTCTGAGCCTGCAGAGATTCCATCTTGCGTTTCAAATCTGCGATCACGCTGGGATCGGATGTGACGATGATCGCGGCAGTCGTGTCGAAGGCGGGCAGCTTGACTCGGCGTCCTCCGGCGATCGGTTCGCTGGTCAGGCTCGCGATGCGTGTGGTTGTGATTTCGTAGGCGAACGCGGTTTCCGGAACACTCGCAACGTCGATCGTCGCGCCCGGCGCGGCGAGTTGCCCTGGCACAAATTGAGCGTCGTCTTCGTACCAGATCGGCATCAAGAGCGTTGCTTTTTCGGTGCGGAACACCGCCGCCTCCAGCTCGCTGCGGATGCGACGTTCGCGCAACACATCGGACTTGAACGCCGTGAGCCTCGCTTCTTTATCCGCTCGCGAGATCGCGGAATTCCGAAACGCGACGTCATGCGATCTGATGTTTGAACCGGACGGAGCCGCGATCGCAAATGGACGTTGCTCGACCAATGTCCCGGCGGCAAGAAAGTCCTCAAGCAGCGCCAATTCAAGATTGACCAAGCCGATCGCGAGTCGCCGCTCGGAGGCTCCCGGAGTTTTCGCATCCAGCGATTCGCTCAACGAAAATCCGAGTCCACGACATCCCGCGGCGAGCGCGCTGTGTGCTCCCAGAAAAATTTGCTCCGGCTCGATGATGATTGGAATCCGCCCCGCGACTTGCCGTTGTTGTGCGACGTCCGGCATCGGTTCGGTGGGCAGCCAAGTGAAGAGAAACGTTCCCGGCCGTGCCAGTTTGCGATGCTGATCCAATGACTCGCGGTAGTTCTTGAACGTCATCGTCGAGTTGAACATGTGCCGGCTGGTTCCCAGCATCTCCGTGTTTCGCGAGTAGATTCGCTCGCCCCCCGTGACATCAATCATGATCGGGCGATGCCGTTCACGGTCAGCACTTTTCACCTGCGAAGCCCATTGCAACACGTTTCTCTGAGTCTCCGGCGAAACGGCGACTCCCATATTCCAGGCCAGCAGATTGTCCCAGTCGTGCGGAATCGGTAACAGCCCGGCAGACTCATGATCGAGCGAATTGCCAGTCGTTCCTCGCAGCTGCGGTGGCGCAGCGATCGCCCAGATTCCTTGCCGTTTCAGCGAACGCTGCAAGTCCAAGTCGCTCGCTTCCGGAATCCAGACGACGTTGAAGCCCGTGTCGCGCAACTCCTCCACGCGCTCACCGTGGTACGGCAGCATTCGAGGAAAGAACGGTCGCCCATCCACCGACAAACGATCCAACTGAAACGACACCGGCCACTGAGCAACGTCCTCGGTGTTCTGAGCAAGCTGAGTGTTTCCATTCGCGACCGGCTTCGCGAAAGGTCCGAACCGGAGTTCATCGACCAGCAGCTCGGTCTTTCCAGAATCGAGCGACAATTCCAAAACGACGCGGTCCACAACGGCCTGATCCAAATCGAGCGTCTTGGGCCGCAACTCGGCACGCAGCCGACGCTTCTCCTTCTGCATCGCCTTGGTCGAAATGCCAACGATCAGTTCTTGCCAGCTTCCAACTTTGGTGTAGGAGTCACCGTACAACACGGTCTTGAGTTGCTTCGCAGGAACTCTGGGATCGCTCTGCCGTGGGAAAACAACTCGCAGCCCGATACGAACCGCACCGCCAGTCGCTCGCACGTGCATCTTGAGCTTCAGATCGTCGATCGCCTGAGCCACCGGCAGCTCGTGATCGAGTACAAGTTGGGTCGGACTTCCCGTGGTCCGAAACACAAACTGCTCGACTCCGTTGCCCCGGAAGGCCAGCTTTGAGTTGGTCAGTCGAGTCTGTTGCGAGCTTTTTTCCAGTGTGCTGTCGGACCGACGCATCTTCCAAGAAGGCTGACCGTCTTCAAAGCCTTCAATGTGCTCGTCCGCCATTGCGGTCCAAGCGGAGGTCAGCCCAAGCAACAGCGCCAGCCCGTGAATCGGCCAACGAGTTGGCCGACCAGCGATCGGAAACGACGTTTCCTGCGTGTTCAATCCATCCATGGATTTTGCGCGACCGGAACAACCGGACTTCCGCCGGTCAGGAGATGTTGATTTTGTGAAACGAATCTGTGTTGCTTTCTTGCCACCGAGTTGAACACCCGGCGATCGCGTCACATCCCGTTCTTTCGCTGTAAGTGGCGGACTGTACTAGCGTTTGCGAAACGAGCCAAGATGACGTCTGCGCCAATCGTTGTGACTGACACAGACGGACATGCGACATTCCATTTTTCATAACTCAAATCCTGATATGGGGTTTTAACCTTCTGCTTGTGGAATCTGGCCGAGCGGCACAGAATCTGATCTCCTCTTGTCGCAACAACTTTAGGAGCACGCCGCAAATGACGACGACATCCCGATTTCCTGACACTGGAGAAAGCGACTTGCCTCGCGAGTTGGTTGATCTCGCTCTAAAGATTGCCGATCTCCCCGAGCCGCTGCAAAAGGATTTGGAGACGGCGTACAGTCGAGTCGTCGAATCGGTTCGCCGACGCCGTCGGATTCTGGCGTTGGTTCAAGAGGCACTCTCGCAATTGCGGCTCGACATCAAGTATCTGATGTTCGATTTGGAAGTCACCCGCAAGGAACGCGACGAACTGAAGACGCAGTTGGAACACGACTAAATCTCGGCGCTCTTTGACGGGCCAGAGTACCCGTTCTACAACTCCGCGCTTCGGCACTGTGCAGTTGAATGGCAGCGTGCAGTTGAATGGAAGCGTGCCGTTGAATGTCGAGCGCAGACATGGCGAGCGATCATCTGGCGGACTGGCTGACTCAGTGGCACGACGTGCGTGAATTGGTGCGCGTCTCTGCCGAAGTGGATGCCGTACACGAGATCGCCGCGATTACAGATCGCCTGCGAAGCAATCAGGGCGGACCGGCGGTGCTCTTCGATCATGTGCGCGGACAGACGACTCCGGTTGTCACGAATCTGTTGGGCAGCCCGCGTCGATTGGCGGCCGCGTTTGGTGTGAGTTCGCTCGATGGACTGTCGCAGCGCATTGATGATTGGCTTTCGGTCTCGTTGCCGCGAGGAAAGCTCGACACCTGGAAGCTTCTGCCGCGTCTCGCAGAGTTGTCGCAATGGCCGCCGTCGGTCGTGAAGACTGGACTGTGTCAACAAGTCGTCAAACTTGGTCGCGATGTCAATCTCGCGGACTTTCCCGCTCTGACAATGTGGCCGGGTGACTCTGCGCCAACGATCACTTGGGGGCAGTTGCAGACAAGTGCTCCGGACGATGCAGGCAAGACGCCCGCGCCACAAAATGCGTCCGGCGATGCGCGGCGGCATGTCTGCGTCGTGCCCCTGGAAGTGCGTGGGCGAGACGGATTGTTGATCCACGGTGAAGAAACTTCGGAGTTGTGGACGTTGCTGGCCGAGTACGGCTCGCGCGGTCAGCAGATGCCGGTGGCTGTCGTGCTGGGCGGAGATCCAATCTCGTCAGTCGCTTCATGGGCACCGTTGCCGGGGCGAACTGATCCGCTCGTCTTCGCGGGTTTCTTACGGAACCGACCGGTCGACTTGGTCGCAGCTCGGTCCGTGCCGCTGACGGTTCCGGCGTCGGCGGAGATTGTGATCGAAGGATTCGTCGATCCACAGGCGGCGTTCGAGTCCGCTGGTCCGATCAGTCGTGAGACGGGATTCTTCGGACCGAGCGAATCTCTGCCGCTGATGCGAGTCACGGCGATCACGCATCGTGCGAACCCTGTCTTTTCCGCGATGGTTCCGGGAGCCGCTCCGACGGAGAGTCATTGGCTGGATCGTGCGTGCGAGCGACTGCTGTTGCCGCTCGCGCGGCTCTGGATTCCGGAGCTGGTCGAGTGGCGGTGGCCGTTCGCGGGAGCGAGCCGGAATGTCCTGTTTGCCAGCATTCGCAGGACGTACGCTCAACAAGCTCGCAAAGTGATGCACGCGCTGTGGTCGTTGCCGCGAGCCGCGACGACAAAGATGCTGATCGTGGTCGATGATGACGTCGATGTGCGCGACGAGAACGCAGTCTGGTCGAGCGTCGCGGCTCACGCCGATCCGGCTCGCGATTTGGTTTTGTGGGACGGACCAGCCGATCCGTTGGATCATGCGACGGCGGTTCGCGGCGTTGGTCGGAAGCTCGGCCTGGATGCGACTCGCAAGTTGCCGAGCGAAGCGGGCGCAGCACGAGTCGCTCAGCCATTGCGCTGGACGGCGGAGATCGAACAACGGCTGGAAGCGCGGTGGCCGGAGTTTGGGTTGTGAAGAGGCGCGAGTGATTGTGGTTGGAAGTCTCTTAATGTCTTCTGAATGCAATCACCGCAAGAGGCGTCTCACCAGGTGCCGACGGCTTTTTTTGGTCGGCTAGTTGAGATCGCCCTTGGTGATGCGGGCGACTTCATCCACGCTGGTGAGACCTTCGATGACTCGGCCGTAGCCGCACTGGCGAAGAGTGATGAGGCCGTGCTTCAGCGCGACGTGGCGGATCTGGGTTGAACTGGCTCGTTCGATGCAGAGTTGGCGAATCGCGTCGTCGGTACACATCAACTCGAAGATGCCCACTCGACCGGAGTAGCCGGTGTCGCGGCAGTCGCGGCAGCCGGCCGGTTTGAAAATTTTCTCTGGCAGCGGGCGAGGGAAGTCGTCCGGAAGGTCGCTCTCGGTGGGATGAAAGGGGACTTTGCACTTGGAACACAAGCGGCGCACGAGTCGTTGAGCGAGCACTCCTTCGACGGTGCTCGCACAGAGGTACGGCTCGACTCCCATGTCGATCAATCGAGTGAACGCGCTCGCGGCATCGTTGGTGTGCAGCGTGCTGAATACGAGGTGTCCGGTCAGCGACGACTGAATCGCGCTCTCGGCGGTTTCGTAGTCTCGGATTTCGCCGATCAGAATCACGTCGGGGTCGTGACGCAGAATGCTTCGCAAACCGGCAGCGAAGGTCAAACCGATCTTCGCGTGAACTTGAATCTGGTTGATCCCCGCCATCTGGTACTCGACCGGGTCTTCGACCGTGATGATCTTCAGTGTCGGATCTTTGATCTCGTTGAGCGCACTGTAAAGCGTCGTCGATTTGCCCGAACCGGTCGGCCCCGTGACCAGCACGATTCCGTGCGGCAGATTGATCAGCTTGTAGAACGGCACCTTGATTTCGTCGGGCATACCCATGCTCGACAGGTTGAAGGTCATCCGTCCCTTGTCGAGGATTCGGAGCACGACCCCTTCGCCGTGGATCATCGGGATGATCGACATGCGGACGTCGATCTCGCGGCCGGCGACGCGAAGCTCGATGCGGCCGTCCTGCGGCTGTCGTTTCTCGGAGATGTTCAGCCGAGCCATGATTTTCAACCGCGTGACGATCGCCTTGTAGAACTGGTGGATCTCTTGCGGCACCGCCTGCAAGCGCAGCAACCCGTCCACGCGATACCGCACCGCCAACCCTTTATCGCTCGGCTCGATATGCACGTCGCTGGCCTGTTGGGCGAGAGCTTCGAGCAGCAATTCGTTAACCAGCCGGATGACCGAGGCGGCCTGAGCCATCTGAGCCAATTCACTGTCGGCACGAGCGACTTCGGCGAGGTAATCGGCATCGACATCGTCGCCGCGCTGCGCGACGAGTTCGTTGATCGTGTCACCGCCGACGCCAAGATGCTCTTTGATCAACCGCACGAGATCGTCGCGCCGCGTGAGCACCGGCTCCAAGCGGAAGCCGCTGAGCGAACTCAGTTCATCGAGCGCTTCGAGATCGAATGGGTCAGAGGTCGCGATTTCAACTCGGCCGTTGTTGCGGCGCAGGGGCAGCAGCGAGTGCCGGAAAATCGCCGTTGTCGGAAATCTGGCCAGCAGTTCGCGGTCGATCGGAAAATCGTTGAGTTCGACGAATCGCATCCCCAGCTCATCACCCAGAGCTCGCAATGCTTGCTCTTCGGTGAGCAGTCCCTGCTCGACGGCGACTTGGTCCACACGCTTGCCGTTGGCCTGCGCACGCAGCGTTTCCAACTCCGGCAGGCTGAGCAGCCCGCGATCCAAAAGTACGTCGCCGATGTCCATCAGAAGAAACCTCGTCTGAGGCGTGAGTTCTCGCACCGCCGAAAGCGGTGGCATGATATCGAAAGTCACCACTCCATCGGCATTCGGGACGCCGAGATTGGCAACCTCCGGCGATTTGGTCGTGCGGGGATTCCGGTCGTAACTCCGCGAGGCAGGTTTTCAACCTGTCACGCGGATTGCCAGGTTGAAAACCAGCTCCATGCTATCGACCACCGTCTCGACCACCGCTGCCAAAGCGACTGCTGCCACCAAACGGGCTTCCACCGAAGGGACTGCCACCTCCGAAGGGACTGCCTCCGAAGCCGCCAAAGGGGGGCGTCCCAGGCGTAAAGCCTCCTGACCCAAACGGCGACGGAGTCGACGATCCACTGCTCGACGAACCGCTGCGTGACGACGACGAGGCTGTCTTGCTGGACGAACCGACTTTGATCTTCGAGTACATCGCGCTCAACGCTGTCTGCACCGCCGCCGAATTGCTCCCTTTGATATCGACCACTCGCACGGTGCGATTTGCGGCGCGGGCATCGTCGTCGATCGCTTGAACCAGGGACTCGATTTGTCGGAAGAGCGACTCGCTGGAAGAAATAATCAACGTATTGGTACGAGCATCCGTGCTGAGCGTCAGCTTGATGCTGCGAGCCTGTTGCTGACCACCACGGCTGTTGCCACCTCCTCTACTGCCGCCGCCTCCCATAAGCATCGCGAACGGATTCGGTTGCTGGCCGGGCTGTTGCCCTTCAGGAGTCATGTCGTCTTTGTAGAGTTCTTTGACGATGGCCGCGACATCCTCAACTTCGGCGTGCTGCACCTGAATGCGATGCGGTGTCCGGTCGCGAAGCTGTTCGGGCAATTCGGAAGCGTCGAGCACTCGGAGCATTGCCTCGACCTCGCGAACTTGGTCGCCAGGGCCGGCGACGTACAAGGCGTTCGAGCGGACGTCCGGAATGATCCGCAGCGTCAGTGAGCTGGTCATCGCACTCGATAGACCTGTCGCGTTCATCAGACTGCGGCCCATCGAGCTCATGCCGCCGGTCAACTCGCCGAGCATTCCGCTGGAGCTGCTGGACCCGGACGACACCGAACTGGTCGGGAAGAGTCGTTCGAGCATCGTCGCCGTTTCACTGGCGTCGGCGGAGCGGAGATAAAAGATCGTCCAGCGCGGTTTCGACGGTGTCGCTTCCAGCATCAGTTCAATCAGCCGTTCCATCTCATCGAGCGCCTCTTCGTCTTGACCGCTGATGACCAAATTGTTGCCGTTGGAAAGGACACGAATCGGCTCCCCTTGATCTACCGTGGCGGCGGCTTCTTTTGCCGGCTCGTCCAATATTGGAGCAGTCGTGCCTTCGGGACTGGCGGAAGGCTTCTTGGCCGACTTTTTGGTTTTGTTCGAGTTTGGTTGTTTGTTGGCGTTTTTCTTTTTGGTTTTGTTGGGCTTCGCAGACGTGTTGGGTTCCGCAGCTTCAGCGGACGATTTTTCGCGGAAACTGGCGGTGAAAATCTTCGCCCCAACGGCTTCGGCTCGTGGTTGGGTGATCGGCTTCGAGTCCGTTTTCGGAGCTTTGCGCTTCGCGCTGACTGGTTTTTCGACCGCGGCGTCCGCCGGCGTTTGGCTCGTTGTTCGCGAGGGACGGGCCGAATCGCGCGGTGGGGTGGCTTCTTCGGAACTCGGAATCACTGACGGGACTCGTTGGTCACGAACAGGCCTGTTGTTCGACGGAACGATGATGATGGGATTCGAGTTCTTCGCACCCCAGAACTGCTTGAGCATCTGCGAAAACTCTTCGGGATCTCGGCCGCCAAGCGGGATCGTTCGCAGCGTTCCCTTTTGGGGATCCCCCTTCAGAGCGTTCGGGTCCATTTGGTTGAGCAGCAGTTTGATCTGATTCACTTGATCGTTGCTGCCGCGCACGATCAGACCGTATCCGGTCGGGTGCGGCGTCATGCTGGGGGCAGCGTCTTTCTCGGCGGCGTACAACGCCTGCAACGTCGCGACGGCCGTTAGCGAATCGATACGGCCGGTGGAGACGACGGCGACCGTTGCACCGCCCGCCATCCCCTCCCCGTCGAGCTGCTTGATCATCCGCTCAATCTGCTCGTGCTGAGTCGGCGTGGCGAAAATGTGGAGCCGCCGTGTTCGACCGTCTTCATTCACGACGCAACCGGGGTGAAGAACATTGAGCGTCTTGGCAACCTCTTGCACATCGGCCGTTTTGACCGTGTAGACATTCAGATACGGCTCACGACTGCGCGGACGGCGAACCGCACCGGGCAACTCTTCGACATCAATCGTTTTGAGCAATTCCTCAATGATCTTGTGTTCGGCCGTGTTAGCCGTCACCAACAGTCGGTTCGTGCGCTCGTCAGAACTGACTTGGACTTTCGGCTTGGTGATTGTCGGCGCGGGCATCACGATCGGACGACCGTCGCGGTCACGCATTTCGCCGCCACGAGGATCGAAGGAGCGCGATCGTGTCCCTTCGGCGACCGATTCAACACCCCGTTGCAGTCCGAACATCGCGCGGACTTTGTCTTCGGCTTCCAGCGCATCAATGTTTTTCAAGGCGTAGGCCATGAACGTGATATCCGTTGGGGCAGCACCGAGACTGACCAGCAAGTCGTGAATCTGCTGCAAATTGGAGCCGATATCCGTGACGCTGATGGAACTCGATCGCTTCAGCGCGACCACTTTTCCTTGCGGACCGATCAGTTCTTTGGCTTCCTCGGCGGCCTCTTCGGCAGTGATGTTCTCGACTCGCAGGATGATATTCATCAGCTCGTTTTTGCCGCGCTTCGGCAAGTCCGACAATTTCACCTTCGGAACCAGATTAGGAGGAATCGTGTCGTCGATGTTGAGCACGACCAAAAACTGGTCGCGACGGACGAGCACATAGCCCTTTTGCAGGAGGTAGCCGTTGATGACATCAAGTGCCTCTTCGGGCGCGTATTCTTTTTCGTCGAAATAGTTGAACGTGCCGGGGGGGACGACGTTGAGGTCGAGCGTCAACCCGGCCAGTTCTGCGAATGTCTTGAGCACGTCGGCCCAGGCTGCATGCTGAAAGTTGAACGAGACTTTTTCGGGTTTCGACAGCTCGGCCTTCGCCGAATCTCCTTCGGTCGGTTTGTCGGTGCTGAGTTCAACGGCCTTCGCGGCGGCGAATTGGTCGGCCGATTTTCCAAACGACACGACCGGCTTGCGAGGTTTGTCATCGGTCTGACTGGTCACGGCTTCGGCGTTGACGATCGGCTGCGAAACGCGAACGGGTTTCTGTGCGGCATCGGTGGTGCCGCTGGGCTTCGATTCCGACTTCGCAGCCTCCCCTTCGGGCGTCGGCTCCGAGCCTTTGAGCTTGGTCCACTGTTCACGCTGAGCGTCGGTCAAAACCGCGAGTCGTTTGTCGTCGAACTCTTTTCGGAGTTCCGTCATTTTGGTTCGCATGTCCTCACCGCCGAAACCACCGCCGGTGAACATCTCGCGCATCTTTTTTCCGGACTCGTCGCTGAGGGATTTGAGCTTCGCGACTTGCTCGTCACTGAGCTTCAACTCGCTGGCCACGTCACTGTCGCCGAGGGAGCCGACTCCACGCTGCTGCAATGCCAACTGGCGATAGCGCGTGAACTGTTCTGGGGACAGCACCTTCTTCAAATCGCCATCGGACTGGGTGCGTTGTTCGGCTTGGATTTTGGCCATCTCGGCCATCGCGGCGGTACGGTCCTCTTCCGAGGCGGTGGGCCCCATCTTCCCAAACAGGTCGGTGACACGCGTGTCTTTGCGAAGCGTGTCACTGATCTCGCGGATCTTGGCTTTTTGCTCGTCGGTCAGTTTGAGTTCTTCGGCGTTGGAATCGCGCAGCAAAATCCCGATCGTCGATCCACCGCCACCAAAGCCACCTCCACCGCCGAAGCCGCCTCCGCCGCGACGTTGAGCGATCGCGGTTGAGGTCGTCGAAAGAATGGCAGCCAGCGTCAGCGTGACAGCCAACCGATGCGAGGAGTTTTTCATGGCGAGGCTCTCTGGGAATACGAGGACAGTCACCGCCGAAGACCCCTTTCCGCCGCAAATTCCAGCCAGGGTGGCGGATGCTACCCGTGTCTGAAATCAGAACTCAAGAACTTGCCAGATACTGTGACGGATTCGGGCCTCTGGGGTGACTCTGAGTCGTATCGGGAATCTTCGGCGTTTGCCGGTCTGGGCTGAGTGGAAACTCGGTGCGGAACCGGCAAAATCCGCCGCAACGACCGATCAGTTGGGTCGTGTGGATTCGAAGGCTACCTTGGTCGTAAACCCTTTAGACATTGGGGCGGCGTCGATAGAAACCCCCAAAGGCTTGGTCTTGGCTCACTTCTTGGCAGGAGTTCCAACATGAAAATCCCGGCTCAATGGGTTTGCATCGGAACTGGACTCGTTCTGGGATTGAACCTTTTGTTTGGCGGATTCTGTGCCACGGCGTCCGCTCAGGGCTTCCGCGGCGGCGAAAGCGGTCGAGGTTTCGGCGGCGGAGGTTTTCCGTCGCCGGAAGATACTTTCCGCCGGATGGACCGCAATCAAAACGGCCAGATTGAACCCGAAGAGTTGGGGTTCATGCGGGACATGTACTCTCGATCCGGCATCGACGTCTCGCGGCCAATCAGTCAGCAAGAGTTCATCCAGGCCTCACAAAAGATTCGCGAACAATTCGAACAGGCCCGCTCGAGCGGAGACTTTTCGCAGTTTCGGCGACCGGAGAGCGGAGGCGGCGGGACACCTTCGTTTGGGGGTGGACCTTCCTCATTTGGTGGCGGACCACCCTCGTTCGGCGGCGGACCTCCGTCATTTGGAGGAGGCCTTCCGGGAAGCTTTGAACGACGGTCCGACGAATCCTCTGACCGAGATCGACGAGGCGATCGTGACCGCCGCGACGACCGAGACAGCGACCGCCGTGGAGATTCGTCGTCGAGCAAGTCCTCCAAAAAAGCCGCGACACCGAAAGTTCGCGTCACCAGGGATCTTCCCAGCGACTATCGCGTCAAAGACACGAACGGCGACGGGCAGATCGGCTTGTACGAATGGGACCGCAAAGCGTTCACGCAATTCTTCGACTTGGACCGCAATGGAGATGGTCTGCTGACGGCCGATGAACTGATCGCCGCCACCAAAAAGAGCGCCACCAAAAACACGGCGTCGAATGGTTCCGCATCAACGGCAATCGCGTCGGCGAGTGGCTCTCGTTCGCCTGCAACGTCTGATTTCGGCAAGCCGAATGCCGCAGCCGCTCCCACGCCCGTCAGCGCCGCACCTCCCGTGGAAATGACCGCCGGAATGAGAGCCTTCGTGGGACTCGACGAAGATCGCGATGGCAAGTTGACCGACGAGGAATGGCAACGCTCCCGCTCGGCTCGCAGCAAATTTGAAAAGGCAGGCATTGCGATTTCGTTCCCGATTCAGCAAGCTCAGTTCGTAGAGTTGTACAAACAGGTCGAGGCCAAGTAGCGGCCTCCAGGACCGCCGCGTGAACTTGCTGACATTGGGTGTCGAAACCTCGGGAATGACCGGTGCCGTCGCGCTGCTCCGCGACGGCAGGACGGTCGAATCGGTCTCGCTGCAACAGGCCGGACGCCGACATGCTCAGACGCTCGTTGCCGAAGTGGACGCGATGCTGCGTCGAGCCGGCATCTCGTCACAAAAACTAGACGTCGTAGCCGTCAGCATCGGCCCCGGCAGTTTCACCGGTTTGCGAGTCGGTGTCGTGTTTGCCAAAACCTTGGCCTACGCGATTGGTTGCCGACTGACGGCCGTCGACACTTTTCGTGCGATGGCCGCCGCCAGCCCAACCGACGTTTCAGAAGTGTTCGTCGTCTCGGATGCTCAGCGGGGCGACCTGTTCGTTGGAAGGTATGCGCTCGGCAAATCCAGCAGCGGTCCGGTGCGAGTTGGCGAGATCGCCATCGAGTCCACCGGCTCGTTCGTTCAACGCTTCCTGGAAATCGCAGCCACACGATCGGACATCGCGATTACTGGCCCGGCCGCCGCAACTCTTCAAGCCACTCTGCCGCCAACCGTGCGAGTTCTCGCTCCCGAATTCCAGCATCCGCGAGCCGGAATCATCGCCGAACTGGGGGAACAACAGGCTGCGGCGGACGAACTGAGTGACCCGTGGCGACTTGAACCGTTTTATCTTCGCCGCAGCGCCGCCGAGGAAAAAGCTGGCTCGTGAGTCCCACTGTTGACAGCACAATGGCAGGCTCGATTTCGCCCAACTATACTCCGGCCGCAACGGAGCCTGACGCTCCAGGAAGCCCATCAATCGTCGCCCTCGTCGGCGTTCGCAACAGGATTTGGAAAATTTCGCCGCCAGTATTTCAAAGGAGTCAAAATCATGGCCTTGTACGAAATTGAAACCAACGCCCACATCATGATCGGCTGGGCCGATTCGCAAGAGCAGGCGGCTCAAGTCGCGAAGGAGCATTACCCCGGTGAAGACGTCGTCCGCCTGACCAAACGACCGCGCGACATCTGGGTGATCTCAAAGAGACTGCTCGGCATCGCCGGCAACGCGGAGCCGTGTGACGTCGCTCGTGACTGCCTCTCGCGCGCCCACGGCGACAAGGTCCACGCGATCCGACTCTACATGCTCGACACCGGTTCGGACTTGCACGAGGCTCAGCGAGCCATCGAAACGAACATGTCGCTCGGTTGGTGACGCAACAATTGAAATCGAAAATCTGACGCCCGGTCGCTCATGTGACCGGGCAGCTTCGTTTTTGTAATTTCTGCTTGGTGAATGTTGCAGAATGTCTGCGGTTGAGAGCCCAACGGATCGCCGCACTGCTGCGGCAGTCTTCGCGGGTTCGATCGGAACCTCAAACGGCTCGCCAACATTGATCGCCGCAGAACGGCAACAACCGAAGGCGCCCACACGATTGGCACACGACTCGCTTCCCAACTCCCTCACGGTGAGCGATGGAAACTCACCGATGACGGAGCAGATTCGCGGCTGCTACCCAGGAGTTTCATTCAGCCTTGTGACACCCATGACGCACATGGCCGCGACACATTGGGGGAGACGAAATCATGTTGGTCCTGACTCGCAAGAGATTGGAAACGATTCACATCGGAGACGACATTACGATCCAGGTGATTCAAACGGGGCGTGGCCGAGTGAAGCTCGGCATTCAAGCCCCCGCGCACCTGCGAGTGCTGCGAGGTGAATTGGAAATGACCGAGAACGCCTTCGCGGGACTCGCGGATGTGAGCTTCGGTCGCTTGGACGGACGCCCTTGGGAACTGGTCCATGAATTCGGCAACAACTCGCTCTGACTCCGAGAACGCCGCCGCGAAAAGCGAGGCGGATCGTCCGACGAATGTCGTGTTCTTCGACGGTGTCTGCGGGTTGTGCAACCGCTTTGTGGACTTCGTTCTGTCCCGCGACCGTCGAGGTGCGATCCGCTTCGCCCCGCTGCAAGGGGAGACGGCGAGGCAAGTGCTCAGTTCCGAGTTCCGAGTTCCGAGTGCGAAGACTCAGTCTTTCAAGACGATCGTCTGGATCGATCCGTCGCATCGTGAATTTGTCCGATCGGCGGCGGCGGTCCGCGTGCTGTGGCGACTTGGAGGAAACTGGTGGCTGATCGGCTGGCTGCTGTGGCTGATCCCGCGGCCGCTGCGAGATGTCGGCTATCGACTCGTCGCCGCCAACCGTTATCGCCTGTTCGGCAAGAAGGAGACGTGCCGCTTGCCGTCTCCCGCCGAGCGTGAACGGTTCCTGCCATAGACCTTCGCAACACGCTCTCGCGGAGATGCTTGCTGGGGGAGATTTCGGCAACTACAACCGCCCGCCACAGCTCGGTCACGGAACGGCTGAGCCTCGCGAGTGGATTGCCAAGGATTTGAAATGCCCAAGCTGACTCAAGCGGACCTGATCGAACTGAACCAAGCATTTGAAGCTCGCACGCCGCAGGAATTGCTGGCGTGGTCGAAGCAAGTCTTCGGAGACAAGCTCGCAGCAATCTCCGCGATGCAGGAGGCCGGTTGCGTCGTCTGTCACATGATCTCGACCGCGAAGATCGACATCCCCGTGCTGTTCGTGGATACGGGCGTCATGTTTCAAGAGACGCTCGACACACGCGACCGGATCATCAACGAGTACGGCATCAACATCGTCACGCTGCACCCCAAGCTGACGATGGCCGAACAAACCACGAAGCACGGCATCCTGTATCTGACCGTCGAAGGCCAGAAGGAATGCTGCCACATGCGCAAGGTCGAGCCGATGAATTTAGTCGCCGGCCAGTATCACGCTTTCGTTGGTAGCCTGCGCCGCAGCGAGGGAGGCAAACGCGCGATGTGCCCCGTGCTGCAAGTGGACACCGAAAACAGCACCATCCGCATCAACCCCCTGGCGATGATGACCGACGAGCAAATGGACGCCTACGTCGCCGAGCACAACGTCATCCTGAACCCGCTGCACCAACAAGGCTTCTCAACGATTGGCTGCAACCGCTGCACGACGCCGGTCCTGCCGAACGAGCCGAAACGAGCCGGCCGCTGGCGACATCTCGGCCCGTGGGCCGTTTACTGCGGCATCAATCCCGCCGACCGCGAAGCCGGAGCCAAGCAAGTCATCGACCTGCCGCAAGACGTCATCGACCGCATCCTCGGCCGAGAAACCGACTTCGCGATCTGAGTCGTTGCAGAGCACGCGGCTCGCGTGCGCTACTCTTCCTTCAGCTTCACCTTGAAGTTGCCGCGTGTCTCGTCGTATTCAAGTCGAAGCAATCCGCGACCTTCGGCGTCTTTGATGAGGTCGGTGAAGCTCTTGTAGCCGTAGTACGCTTCGTTGAAGCCGGGATGAACGCGGCGGATCGTTTGCTTGACCTGCGAGCCCCACAGGGTCTCATAGTCGGCCTGCTGAGAGCGGACGATCTCGCACAGCCACTCGATCGCTTCCTGCTTCTTGTCGGTGTCCTCTTTTTCCTTCGGCGTTTCCTTGTCCTTGTGAGGGTCTTTGACTCTCGGCGGTCGAGCGGCGGCCTTGGCCTTTTGCACCATGCGGACGAGGTCATCGTAGTAAATGAACTCGTCGCAGTTGGCGATCAGCATGTCGGACGTCGAGTTCTTCACGCCACAACCGATGACCCGCTTGTTGTTTTCCTTGAGCTTGCTGACCAGCGGCGAGAAGTCGCTGTCACCCGACAGCAGCGCGAACGTGTCGATGTGATTCTTCGAGTAACACAGATCGAGCGCATCGACCACCATGCGAATGTCCGCGCTGTTCTTGCCACTCTGCCGAGTGTGCGGGACGTCGATCAGTTCGATTCCGTGCCCGTGAAACTCGCGAACCGCGTGGCCGTAGCCGGTCCAATCGCAGTACGCTCGCTTGAAAACCAGCCGCCCCTTTTCGAGCAGCCGTTTCAGCACCAACTGAATTTTGAACTCACCCTGGTGCATGTCCTTCACGCCGAGCGCGAGGTTCTCAAAATCGACGAACACGGCGATGAGACTTTCGTCGGCAACGGACATGCAAGTTCCTTTCAGTATCCCGATTCATAAACCATGTCGGGCGAGTTCTTCATCTACGGACCAATCGTCAGGTGCGCGTTCGATGGTCGCTCCTGTGACCTGTTTCAGCAACTCCAGATTCTGTTGGAACCAATCATCGCCATTTCCTTCCCAAGCGAGGAATCGCTTTCCTTTGACAGTCACCAGCCACAATTCATACTCCTCGCCAATCCATGGCCAGAACCAGACAAACCGGGCCAGCCAACCTCTAAGCGGCGTCTTGAGCACGACCGTGCTCAAAAGGGTTGGTCGCCCTCACTGAGTCAACGTGCAAAGCCTTTCTGGATCAGTCCACTTCGTTTGGATGACATCCACGAATTTCATAGACCGCGACTTCCCAGGAAGTGGTATGAATCCAACCCGCCAGCGCGTCCACAAATCTTGACCACGAACAAAGGACTCTTGGGCGGACCCGAAGACAAGAAACATCCCGATTGCAAACATCAGACGCTCATTCCACGGGCGAGTGCTGATGGCAGGAAGGATCAACAGGAACACCAGAAAAACCGCTCGCATCCACCATGTTGGAGTCGGCAGAAGACGACGAGTCAGTGGTTCGCGAGTGTGTTGGTCGGACATGTTTGAACTCCCATGCCAGCAACTAGCTCACTTCAATCTTTGCGCAGCATGTCGAGCACCACTGGATCAATCAAGCTGCTGGCCACATGGCGGACATGGCCGAAGTCCTGATGCCGGCTGTGCTGGTGCGGAACGGAGACGATGTACGCTCCGGCGGCGGCCGCGGCCTTGCTGCCGTTGTGGCTGTCTTCCAGAACGAGCATCTCGTGCGGATCGACCCCCAGCCGAGCGGCGGCCTTGAGGTAAATCTCCGGATGCGGCTTGCCATTCGTCACATCTTCGGCCGTCAGCGTCATGTGGAAGCGGTCAAAAATCTCGAACCGCGTGAGGATGCGTCGCAGGTACTTGCTGTCCGACGACGTCGCGACTCCCTTGGGCAAGCCGCTCCGTTCGATGTGATCCAGCAGCTCGTACAGCCCAGGCATCGGCGCGATTTGCTCATCGAGCATGTCCAGGAACAAGTCGTGCGACTCGCGCCAGAGCTTCATCGGATCGACGTTCAACCCGGCGGCCTTCACGAGCAACGGGTATCCCTCTTCGGCTCGGCGACCCATGATGAGCGTGAAGAACTCATCGGTCATCTCGCAGCCGTGTCGACGCATCAATTCGACACCCGCTTCGTGGAAAATCTCCTCGGTGTTGAACATCAAACCGTCGAGGTCGAAGGCGACTGCTTTGATTCTGGGAATGGGCAAGGTCAGGAATCCAAATCTACGGGAATGAAACATTTGAGTTGAGCAATGAGGATTGGAAGGTGAAGCGTTAAGACATCCCAAACGACATCGAGATTCACATCGGAGTAATCGTGAACGATACGGTGCCGTATTCCTGCGACTTTGGACCACGGGACTTCGGGACGTTGCTGCCGCAGAATTGGCGACGTTTTGAATGCTGCTTCACCAACCACTTGAATCAGATGCAGCATCGCGAGTTGAAACAGTTCATCCGTTTCGAGGTCGGCTCGGGTTTTACCTGCCGTGAGCCGAACAGCCCGGCTGGCAGCATCCAGCATGTCCGCTGCGTAGCCCAAATCACCCTCAAGCGATGGAGTAGACAAGCTGAGCACTCTCCAACACGTTTTTGCGAATTCGTTGTTTCAGGTACTTCGGGCTGACCACATCCACCTCACGGCCAACGAGTCGTTCCAACTCGTCGCAGACATCAACAATGTCCCAGCCGGGATGATGCCCCTCTTCAAACTCGACCAAAAAATCGACATCACTTTCCGGCCGAAAGTCATCGCGCAACACCGAACCAAAAACCGACATTCGTTGAATATGATGCTTGCAACAGAACACGGCGATCTGTTCTTCGGTGATCGGCAGCTTTTGGAAGACAGGGGCGACCATCACATGGTCCCTCGCAGGCACGCGGGTTGTTGTTGGCGGTAACTCAAGTCGAGCACGTCCATCGGGTGAGCGACCCAAATGTCGTGGCCGGCTTGGCGGAGTTGCATTTGCAATTGCAGCGAGCAGCCAGCATTGCCGGTGATGACCGCTTGAGCATTTGTCTTGAGGATGTTCTCCAGCTTGCGGCGTCCGAGCTGCGCGGCCATCTCCGGCTGAGTGAGGTTGTAGCTGCCGGCCGCTCCGCAGCAAATCTCACTTTCGGCCAGCGGGATGAGTTCCAGTCCGGGAACGAGTGACAGCAAATCACGCGGCTGCTCGCGAATCTTCTGAGCGTGACACAAATGGCAAGCGTCGTGATAGGTCGCTCGGAGTTTGATTTCGCCGGTCGGCTTGATCGGGCCGAGCGATATCAAGAACTCAGACACGTCTTGGACTTTGTGAGCAAACTTTACGAGCTGCTCGTGGAGCACGTTTCCAACGTGCTCATGTTGGCTGGGCACGTTGGAAACGTGCCCCACGGGGGCGAGTTCGTGTGCGACGTGGCCGTAATCTTTCAGCATCGATCCGCAGCCGGCGACGTTGATGATGACGGCATCGACATCATCGACGTTGAACACGGCCGCGTTCTGTTGAGCGAGCTGCAAGGCGGGTTCACCAGCTCCGCTGTGATAGTGGATCGCTCCACAACAGACTTGGCCGCGAGGGACGACAACTTCGCAGCCGTTGTATTGCAACACACGAGCGGTCGCCCAATTCGTCGGACCAAACATCGCGTCCGCCACGCAGCCAGTGAAGAGCGCGACTCGTGCTCGACGCTTGCCAACCGGAGACAACACCTCCGGCAATCGCGGTGTCGGCGAAGGCAATTTGGGCAGCAGCGCTTGCATCCGTTGGAGTTGTTTCGGCAAAAGCCTCGTGACGCCCAGTCCGTCGGTGAGGCGATCCAATCCCAATCGCTGTGCCCAACGAGCCGGCGCGAGTGCCCACCGCAAACGATTCGCGTAAGGGAACAGACCGTAAAGAATGAACTTCTGAAACCAGCCGTTGGCCTGCGAATCACCGCCCGCCAATTCGCGCTGCTGCATCTCGACACGAAAAGGCTCGATGAGTCGCCCGTACTGCACACCAGACGGACAAGCGGTCTCGCAGGCACGACAGTCTAGGCAGAGTTCCAAATGATGCTTGACCGAATCGGTCAGTTCCATCCGCCCATCGACAACATTCCGCATGAGGTAAATGCGACCGCGCGGGCTGTCGTTTTCGTTGCCGGTTTCGAGGTACGTCGGACACGCCGACGTACATAACCCGCAATGCACGCAGTTCATGAAATAACGATAGTCAATCTGCGCACCGACCGGTGGAACGGTTTGCAGCACGGTGTTGGGGCTATTCGTGGTCGCCAGCATAACCGTCAATGTAGGCCGAGCGACGCGAAGGTGCTACCGAGTCTGTCGTGTTCTCACACAATCGTTAGCAACCAAAACGCTGTACCTCATGCAATTCCGATGCGTGCGATCCCAATCGCAATCGAGGGACAAAAGCTCGAAATGCCCCGCAGTTATCTTCATTGAGAATCTTGTCTGTTCGGAACTCATGCTTGATTCGAACTTCCACTTTCGAAAATCGGACTGGCGGTGTCGCCATGCTACCACATTCGCATGCACAAAGAATACAGTCTTGGTACAACCTTTATTCGCAGTGAGGAGGCGAGAACAAACAACTTCGTGTTTTGAGATTCGCTGCAGTTTGAATTCTCTGCGCTCTTCGCTCCTCTGCGGTGAAACGTCGGTTTATTTTTACCACAGAGGAGCGAAGAGCGCAGAGGTTTGACGTGGCAAAACACGATTTCATTTTTCCCGGTCCCCTGACCCGAATGCGACTGAGCCACTCGAAGAAGCGGCACCCTCAACCTTGGTAACGGAGAATCCTCTCATGAGACTGCGAACCAGCTTTTTGTTTCCGAGTTGTTGCGTCCTATTCGTGCAGGTGCTGACATGCACGATGTCGCTGCGAGCGGAAGAAAGTGTCCTCAAGGCTCAGACGGCGGCAAAGGCAATTGCGGCCACCGCGTTGCCGGCCGGCGCGAAAGCGATGCTCAGTTTCAGGCCGATTGATGTGCGGGAACTGGCCAACGAGCGGCAGGTCAAGTTGCGAGACCATCACAAGGCGCGGCGACCTCCCGTCAAACGGGCGATGGCCGAAATGCAGGCCGATCCTGAATTGCAGCAACTCAAAGCAAGAATCACTCCGCAAACAGAACCGCTGGCCGAGCCCCAGTCGGTACAAATCGTCAACAACTTCGAGTTGACTCCCGACGCGACTGGTGGCGTGACTGCGACCGTGTGTGAGCCGAGTGTCGTCGTGACCAAAGGCGGAGCGACGTTCGTGACGGGTAATTGGTTCGCCGCGCTGTCTCTGAGCGGCGGAGCGAATTTCAAATTCATCAATCCGGCCACTTTCATGCGGGATGACAAATATGAATTCTGCTGCGACCAAGTCGCGCTGTATGACGCCAAAAATGACCTAGTGATTTGGTTCTTGCAGTACGCGGAAAACAAACAGTCGCGCGACAACATGGTGCGTGTGGCCGTGATCAAAGGGGCCTTGATCGGTAGCGGCAATTGGCACAACTACGACTTCCGTCCCACGGACATCAACGGGGCATGGACGAACGAGTGGTTCGACTTCCCCGAATTGGCACTGAGCGATGGGCATTTGTATGTCACGTCGAATTCGTTCGTCACGGTTGGAGACGGCTACAAACGAGCGGTGGCGTTCCGCGTGCCTCTGGACAAAATCGCGAACGGTCAGTCCATCACGCCTGATTTCATTCAAAGCGAGGATTCTTTCAGTCTTCGTCCGACGCACGGTGCCTCTGGAACCATGCACTTTGGATCGCATGACTTCGGCAATGGTTATGGCCGGCAAATCGAGGTCTACTCCTGGCCGGATAATTCTTCCAATGTCCGCAGGGTCTTGGTCCCCGTCGAGGCCTGGAGCGACGCGGAGCGTTACTTGGTCTGTAACGACGGTTTTCCGTGGCTGAATCGTGCGGATTCACGGATGACCGCGGCCTGGGTTCAAGGGACTCGCGCCGGCTTTGCTTGGTCGGCGGCAACCGATCCCAGACACAAGCAGCCACATGTGCGAGTGGCCATTGTCGAGACGGCCGGCTCGACGACCAAAACCGTCGCTCAGCCACACCTCTACAACGACAAATTTGCGTTCGCCTATCCGGCTGCGGCAGTGAATGCACAAGGCATCGCGGGGGTCACCGTTTTCTATGGAGGCGGCCGAGTTTCCGGCACGTCGGGTTCGGGGTTCAATCCGTCGATCGCCGTCGGCTTCTTGTACACAGACGCCGACAAATACTCCTGGCAATTGACGACCTCACACAAATGCACGAACGGGCCTGCGGACGGCAAGTGGGGAGACTACCAAGCCGTCCGTCCACATCCCGGAAAAGTGAATGATTTCGTATCCGTCAGCTACGTGCTGGATGGCGGATCGGATCGCCAATTCATTCGCCCGGTCTTCACCCACTTCTCTGTCACAGGAGCCGGTTCGCCACCAGATCCATCGCCAACACCTGGCGGCAACGAACAACTCGTGAAGATGTTGCGTGAAACCCAGGCTGAATTGGAATCTCTGAAGACTCGGCTTGAAGTCCTCAACAAAAAAATCGACGATGTCCTCACGATGCCGCCGATGGAATGAAGCAGATTTCAAGCAGCCTGCAATCGAATGACTCCGAGCCTGGTGGGGAACGGGCGGTGGCATTGCTTGATGGACCTCTCACTCACCTTGCCTTTGAGCAGTCCCGGTTTTCACTGGAACATTGCCATGTTCGTCCGACAAGCATTGGCGATCGTCGTTGGGCTGATGACCCCACTTGCCGTCTGTTCTGCAGGTTTTTTTGATGATGAGCAGAAAACGGACACATCGAAAGAAACGATCAAGCCCAAGACCGTCGTGAAAAAAGAACTCACCGTCGATGGTCACTATCAAGAACTGCTGACGACGGTGGAGCGATTCCAGGCAGCCGTCACTGACAAAAAACGCGACAGAACTCAGTGGTCGCGTTACCCGCTGCAACTTCGACTGTCTTTGACACAACTGCGAAAGCGGCGCGAACAGCCGGAAACTCTGAAGGCCGACTCGTCGACAAAAACGATCACTCCAAAACCCGTGCAGCCGACAAGTGATTCCTCCCCGAAACCGCTGCCGACCAAGTCAGAAGTCACGGGGACGGAAACGCTCCGCAAACCAGATCGCGACAAAATGAAAGGCCGTCAACAGCCAACTCTGCGCGACGTGCCCCTCGAGTGGATTCAGCGGCATTCGAAAGTGATCGAAAAGAAGATCGACGAAGTTGTCTTGACGCTCGATTCGCCGGAACTCGATCACGAACGCCTGACATCACAAGTGAAGCAATTGGACTGTGCGATTCGGCGACTCGCGAAGCCTGAACCCACCGAACCGCCGAAAGAACCGGCCAAGTCCGAAAAACCGACGGTGTCGCCGGGCAAAGACGATCGTTAAATCGTCCCGTCTCAACGCAGAGACCAGTTGGTTGGTTCACGCGAATCAAGCGACTGACGGCCCCAGCTCGCGCAAGGTTCTCACTGTCCACGAATTTTGGCGAGCGTCTGCGCGGCATCGAGACGCACGCGCGGTTCGGGGTAGTCTTTGGAAATCGTCGCGACGTCATTCGCGACGTCGGATCGCGTGGACTCGTCGAGCAGTGCGGCGAGTTCGCCGATCGCCTTCATGGCGTTCGTCGCAGCCACCGGAGCGACATCGCCGCTCGGCCCCGCTTGCTTCAAGGCGGCGGCGGACTTCAAGACGTCTCGCAGCACCGGAACCGCCTTCAACGATTTGTGCCGAGTGAACGCCACCGCCGCGTTGGCGCGGGTATTGGCATCCGCATCCGCCAGCAGAACCGTGAGGGCTTGGTCCGCGAGGTCGAGCGGGAAAAATCCCAGAGCCAAGGCCGCCAACGATCTCAGCAACGGGTCTTGGTCGCGGGAGACATTCGCCAACTCTTCCAGAGTGCTGGCATCAGTCAACGGCGTGCCGTGTTCGTTGGCTCGGTGAGCGATCGTCGCCACCGCCGCGACCGCATTTTTGCGAACCTCGCGGTCACGAGACTCTTTCATCGCCTCGCGGAGCACTGGCAGCACGGCTTCGGGAACGTCGAGCAAGCCCAACGTCCTCGCCAAAAACGCTTGCTGGTCAATCACGACCGGCTCTTGGGACCTGCTCTTCAATGTGTCGGACAGGAGGGCGCTCAACTCCTGTGCGACTTGCGGATTCGTGGTCAGACGCGGTCCCTCGGACTTCCGCTTTTGATCGACCGCCAGCGCTTGCGCTAGTCCCATCGCACCGCGACCGCGACGATGTTCGTTGCTGCTTTTCATGTCGGCCAGCATTGCCTGCCAGTCTTGCTCGGCCGAAGCGAGTTTGCCGAACAGCAGCCAGACACCCACGATCGCCGCGACAATCAAACCGGGGACGACAAACAGTTGCACGATGAACTTCGCGGACGGCGGTTCAACCGGCGGAAGCACTTCGGGATCGACGGGAAGATCGGAGTTGTCTTGGTTTTCGGAAAGTGATTCAGACATGAATTGGCTTGGTCAGTTGGTGGGAGACGGAAAGAAATCGGAGCACTTCTAGCGACCATGTTCCCTCGCTTCAAATCACCAATAGCCAATGTCCAATCAGCAATCTCAAATTGCTGATTGGACATTGGCTATTGGCGATTGGTGATTTGGCGAGTCTGTTCCAGATCGGCTTCGACCATCATTTGCGCCAATTCTTGGAACGAGACTTTTGGTTGCCAGCCGAGAATTCGCCGAGCCTTGCTGGTGTCGCCACACAAGACATCGACTTCCGCCGGACGCAGGAAACGCGGGTCCTGTTCGACATACATTTTCCAGTCGAGACCGAGATGCCCAAATGCGGCATCAAGAAATTCGCGAATCGTGTGCGTCTCTCCGGTGGCGACCACATAGTCATCAGGTTGAGCCTGTTGCAGCATCCGCCACATGGCCTCGACATAATCCCCCGCGAAGCCCCAATCACGCTGCGAATCCAAATTGCCGAGCGTCAGTTTGTCTTGCAGACCGAGCTTGATGCGAGCAGCGGCTCGCGTGATCTTGCGGGTCACAAAACCCTCGCCGCGCTTTGGCGATTCATGATTGAACAAGATGCCGTTGCAGGCGAACAGACCGTAGGACTCGCGGTAGTTAATCGTCTGCCAATAGCCGAAAACCTTCGCACAGCCATACGGACTGCGCGGATGAAACGGAGTCTCTTCGTTCTGCGGCGTCGATTTCACCTTTCCGAACATTTCGCTGGACGAGGCTTGATAGAACTTCACCGTTCGGCCTGTGCGAGCCTGATGCTGCCGGATCGCTTCGAGCCAACGGAGTACTCCGACACCAGTGACGTCGGCCGTGTAAACCGGTAGGTCGAACGACAGCCGCACATGGCTCTGCGCCGCGAGGTTGTAGAACTCGTCCGGCTTGATCGCGTCAAGCAACGCAGCGAAGTTGCCACCGTCCGCCAGATCGCCGTAATGCAAGTTGAGTCCTTGAGGCTCACCGATGCCAGGCGCGTTGCACGGGATCAGGCCATGTACGTCGTAGCCTTTGCCGATCAGCAACTGCGACAAGTAGTACCCGTCTTGCCCGGAGATACCGGTGATGAAGGCGACGCGCTGCGTGGTTTCAGCCATGATCGGCCGAGTATGATTCGCCACCGAATCGTCCGCAAGAAACTCTTCGGAGTCCGCCGTGCCACAGTGTGCCCTCCGCATCGTGATTGCTCAGACGGCGGCGCTGTTGGCCGTGCTGGCGGTCGTGATCCCGACGGAGATCGAACACTGGCGAACGTCGCAGATCGCTGGCGCGAATTGGTTTTTCGGGATCTACGACACGACGATCCCGTTGCTGTTGATTCTGTTGCTGCCGTATTTCTGGCTCGTGCGCCGGCCGTTCTTGATTCTGGAGAGTCACAGGTGGGAACGGCTCAAAACCTGGTGGACCGACGGACCAACGGCCACGGTGCTCGATCGAAAGTCCGTACATGGAACGCTCGTCGCCTTGCTGTTGATTGCGTTCACCTCGCTGTGGATGTGCTACCGAGTCTTCGACCTGTCAGTCGGTGATCGTGAGCAACTCCGGTTGGGCGATCTCCCGCCAGCGTATCACGACGAGTTCAGTTATCTCTTCCAGGCGAAGACCTATTTGGCAGGACGGTTGTCGTTCGAGAGTCATCCGACGGCGGCGCGGCTGTTCGATCAGATGCACGTCGTCAACGAGGGGCGTTTCGCGAGCCGCTATTTTCCAGCCACCGGTTTGTGGATCGTGCCCTGGCTGTGGCTCGGCTGGCCGAGCCTCGGACATTGGCTGGCCGGAGCGGCGACCTGTCTGCTGGTCTTCGGAATCGGCCGTGAGTTGTCGAACAATGGCACCGGCTTCATCGCGGGAATGCTCACCGCGTTGTCTCCCGGAATGGCGCTGTTTGGGAATCTGCTGTTGGCTCATCACCCGACGCTGCTGGGATTGTTCTTCTTCGCGTGGTCGTTTCTGCGATGGCTACGTCGCGGCTGTCTTTGTGATGTCGCACAAGCTGGTCTCGGACTGAGTTGGGCAATGCTCTGCCGACCAATGACAGCAGCAGGGTTCGCTCTGCCGTTTGGAATCATGTTTGTTGCGACGCTATGCGGCAGACTAACCCGAAGCGCAAGCGAGGGACGCACGTCGCCAGACCCTCGCTTGCGCTACGGGTTAGTTTGGCCGCAGTTGTTGGCAATGTCGTTGCCACTAGTTGCGGGGTTCCTGATGCTGGCGATTCACAACCGCGCAATCACTGGGAGCATGACAACGTCGCCCTATCAACTCTTCACCGACATCTACACTCCGCGGCATGTGTACGGCTTCAACAATGTCGTGCGCGGTGAGCAGCATCTCGGCCCGCGAGTGCTCGACCACTACGACCGCTGGGCGGTCAACCTGACTCCCGCGCTGGCCGTCGAGAACACCAAAAACCGATTGCTGGCTGCGTGGCAATGGACGGTCGGACTCGTGCCGCTGTTGGCGGCCACGGTGGTGTTCCTGGTGGGGCATGCCAGCGACCGGCGTTGGTGGCTGATCTTCGGGGCGGTTGCGTCGCTGTATGTGGTGCATGTGCCGTACTGGTTCGTCGGGATTTCCAATTGGCACTACGTTTTCGAAACGGGACCGCTGTGGTGTTTGTTGTTGGCATCAGCCACGGACCTGCTTGCGCGCAATTGGTTGGCCGCCGATCGGCCACGGATGCCAGTGTGGTGGGGGTTGCTCGTCGTGTCAGCAGTCGCCGTGAACGTGACGGATTTCCCACCGCTTTGGTTTCCCTCGAAAATCGAAGTTGGAGCGAACGAGATCGCGTTTCCGCGACGGAAATATCAGGCGTTCGAGGAACTGCTGCGGCGAGAAGTGACCCGGCGTCCCGCGCTCGTGCTTGTCGATGCGGACCCGGCCGATCGGCACATCGACTACGTCGTGAATGAACCGAGTTTGTCGTCAGAGATCCTGCGAGCACGCTATCCTGTCGCTGGTTGGCCGCTGGAACGAATCATCGCGGCGTTTCCGACCCGGGCCGTTTATCTTTTTCACGCGAAGACCGGCGAGTTGCGGCGAGTTGGGCAACCGGGTAACCGGGAAACGCAAAAGGGAGAATGAACAACGATGACCACTCATTCCTCATTCTCCGTTCTCGGTTCTCCGTTACCCGGTTTCCGGCAATCGCACTTCATTTGTCTGATGATGCTCATTGCCGTTGATTGCTCGATTGCCGCCGAACCGCCCGATCCGACGTCGGCTCGGCTCGCGAGCGGCCCTGTGAATTCTCGACCGATCAGTTTCGTCCGCGACGTTGCTCCGGCTCTGACGAAAGCCGGTTGCAACGCCGGAGCTTGTCACGGATCGTTTCAAGGGCGGGGCGGATTCCGGCTATCACTGCT
The DNA here is from genome assembly GCA_005798445.1 of Planctomyces sp. GTDB lineage: Bacteria > Planctomycetota > Planctomycetia > Planctomycetales > Planctomycetaceae > SXKJ01. The sequence continues at coordinate 14,554 of SYJG01000295.1, read as the reverse complement.
CGGCTTTGATCCGGAGTTCGATCACGAGGCATTGACCAAAGCCAGCCGCAGCCGGCGCGTCGTGCCAACCGCTCCGGAGTCCAGCTTGCTGCTGAGAAAGCCATCCGGTGAAGTGCCACATGGTGGAGGCCGGCGGATCACTCGCGACTCGGAAGTCTTCGCGATCCTCCGTGATTGGCAGCTCGCCGGAATGCCCGATGCGTCGAACGCCGAACTGACCGCGATCAAATTGACGGCTCAACCCAGCGAGTTGGTGCTGATGCCGAATCAGTCGCAGACGATCTCGGTACACGCGACGTTCGCCGACGGCGAGACGCGCGACGTGACCGCGTGGGCGTTGTTCGATGCTCGCGAAAGTCACATTGGCGAGATCACTCGCACCGGGCGGGTCACTGCGCAGCGAGCCGGCAAGACGGCCGTGATGGTTCGGTATCTCGGCCAGGTCGCGACGGTCAGCATCGCCGTGCCGTTCTCGGCCGAGCCGGTCGCGATCGAGTTTCAACCGGTGAACTTCGTCGACGAACTGGTCCTCGCCGAGTGGCAGCGGATGCGCGTGTCGCCTGCGCCGCTCGCCAGCGACGAAGAGTTCTTGCGGCGCGTGATGCTCGATCTGATCGGCACGCTGCCGACGCCGGACGAAGTGCGAGCCTTCTCGGCGGACAAGTCGACCGACAAGCGAGCGAAGCTGATCGAGTCGTTGCTGGCGCGGCCGGAGTACGTCGATTACTGGGGGATGCGCTGGGGCGACCTGCTGCGCTCGCATCGCCGATATCTCGGCGACAAAGGCTTGGCGAGCTTCACCGGCTGGCTGCGGCAGTCGCTGCGAGACAACAAGCCGCTCGACGTGATGACGCGCGAGTTGCTGACCGCGCAGGGCAATTTGTACGCGAACGGAGCGGTCGGGTACTTCTTCATCGACGAGAAAGTCGAAGATCTTGCCGAGACGACGGCCCAGATTTTTCTCGGCGTGCGGATGCAATGCACTCGCTGCCATCACCACCCGCAGGAAGTCTGGAGCCAGGACGATTACTGGGGACTCGCTGCGTTTTTCACTCGGCTGGAATCGAAGGACTCCGGCGCGTACGGCGCACGATTCGGTGGACCTCGCAGTCTGCGAGTCGCGGCGAAACCGAATCCCAATCGACCACTGGCGATCGCTGTCGCTCCCAAGGCGTTTCATGATCCGTTGCCGACGACCGACCCGACTGCCGATCCACGCACCTGGTTGGCCGAGTGGATGACTCGTGCAGACAACCCGTACTTCGCTCGCAATTTGGCGAACCGCTATTGGGCCGCGCTGTTCGGACGCGGCTTGGTCGATCCGGTCGATGACTTGCGTGCGACGAACCCGGCCGCGATGCCAGCGGTGCTCGATCGGCTGGCTCGCGAATTGAGCGACCACAAGTTCGACGCGAAGCACCTGCTGCGGACGATCTGCAACTCGCGTGTGTATCAACTCGCCGGCGAACTTCAGCCGAGCCGCGATCCCGACGGACAACTCTGCACACACCGTGTCCCGCGACGGTTGACCGCCGAAGTGCTGCTCGATGCGGTCTCGCAAGTCACGGGAGTCCCCGAAGCGTTTGATGGCCAGCCGCTCGGCACACGAGCGATCGCGTTGGCCGATCCGTCGTTCCCCTCGAACTTCCTGATGACCTTCGGCCGACCGCTGCGGAACAACGCCTGCGATTGTGCTCGCGGCGGCAACCCCGATTTGTCGCAAGCGCTGCACCTCGTCAACAGCACGACGCTGCATCAAAAAGTCATCAGTGAAAGCGGCCGATTGGCAACTCTGCTGAAAGCGAACAAGACTGAAGCCGAAATCTTCGAGGAACTGTACTTGGCCACGTTGTCTCGCAAGCCTCACGCCGACGAACTGGCCGCGATCGACGAGTTGCTTCGAGACGCACCGTCTCGTCCCGAAGGACTGCAAGACTTGCTGTGGACGTTGCTCAACAGCTCCGAGTTCGTGTTCAATCACTGACGTGGCTTTGAGTCCGTGTGGTCATCGGCGGTATCGTCCGTCGGCATTTGATGGTGGAATCCGAAGCAACGACCCAGCATCAATTGAAGGATGAAGATGATCGGCATCAGAAAGATTCCGATGCCAAAGCCTGCAAACTCGCCATGCCGGCGAATCTGGTCAGCGGCCAAGCCAACGAAAACCAACAGCCAGAAAATTAACTTCTTCATGGCCACCAAACCGGCCAAGGGCGACCAGCATTAACAACATTGCGAACGAGATCACGAACATGCCACGAATGGTGAATTTGGTACTTTTGCTTTGGACGACCGTTGGTGTTGCTGCTGCGGCAGAGCCGGCAAAAATCATTGATGTCTGGCCGGGCAAGCCGCCGGGAGAGACGCAGGACATCGGGCTGGAGGTGACTCAGCCGCCCAAGGAGAGCGAGAACCCGCCGACGATTCGGATCACGAACATCGGCAAGCCGACGTTGTCGGTTTATCTGCCGTCGAAGGAAAAGCGGAACGGGACGTCGGTCATCATCTGTCCGGGCGGCGGCTTCAACATTCTCGCCTGGAACAAAGAGGGAACCGAAGTCGCCGAGTGGTTCAACACGATCGGCGTGACGGCCTTCGTGTTGAAGTATCGCTGCCCGACGGCAGTTCGTTCGCCGAACTGGCTGGCACCAGCGCAGGACGCTCAGCGAGCGGTCTCACTGATTCGCAGCCGAGCGACAGAGTTCAACGTCGATCCCTCTCGAATCGGCCTGTTGGGCTTCTCGGCGGGAGGAATGGCGGCGGGGGCGGCGACGATCAAACATGCGTCGCGGCAGTACGACGCGAGCGACGACGTGGACAAGACCTCGTGTCGGCCGGATTTCGGAGTTCTCGTGTATCCGGCGTATTTTGTGGACCAGCAAGGTGAACTCAAACCGGAGTTCGTGATCGACAAGACCACGCCACCGATGTTTTTCGCTCACGCCTTCAACGACGGAGTGACCTGCGAGTCGAGCGTGCAACTGTTTTTGCAGCTCAAGAAAGCGGGCGTGCCGTCCGAGTTGCATGTGTACTCGACCGGCGGTCACGGCTTCGGCTTGCGACCCAGTTCCGACGCCGCTTCGACCTGGCCGAAGCGTTGTGAGGAGTGGCTCGCATCGCGTGGGCTGCTGAAATAGAAGTGATCTCAGCCCGACGCGCCAGCGAGGGGTTCGTCACGCTCAAAAAAGACAACCACTCGCTCGCGCGTCGTGCTGGTATTTTGAGGAGTTGGTGTGTCGAACGAATCACTGCAGCCCATCCGCATCGCCACACGAGCCAGTCGATTGGCGATGTGGCAGGCGGAACACGTCCGCGATCTGCTGAATTCCGCCGCGCCGGAGCGATCGGTCGAGATCGTGCCGCTGTCGACGATCGGTGATCGGGACAAGACGGCGGCGCTCACTCGGCTGGGAGATTCTGGTGGTGTCGGCGTCTTCACACGCGAAATTCAAGCCGCGCTGCTGGACCGCCGCGCGGACGTGGCCGTCCACAGTCTGAAAGACTTGCCGACCAATCCGGTCGAAGGTCTGACGTTAGCGGCCGTCCCACCGCGCGGGGCCGTCTTCGATGTCCTGGTCTTACCGGAAAAGCGCGTGGGCAGTGGGCAATTAGTCGTAGGCAATGAAGGCGTACAACCTCTGCATTCTGTTTTCTGCCTTCTGCCTTCTGGCGCAAGCATCGGATCGGGAAGCCCTCGAAGGCGTGCGCAAGTGCTGCATCACCGGCCGGACCTGCAATTCGTCGAGGCTCGCGGGAATGTTGAGACTCGTTTGCGCAAGCTGGACGAAGGCGAATTCGATGCGTTGGTGTTGGCCGAAGCAGGACTGAACCGATTGGAATTGTTTGAGCGAATCAGCGCTCCATTGCGGCCGCCGTTTTTCCTGCCAGCGGTGGGGCAAGGGGCGTTGGGAATCGAATGCCGCAGCGACGACGAAACAACGCGCGAAGTGTTGTCTCGCCTGATTGATCGAGCGACGCTGTACGCGGTGCTGGCCGAGCGAACCGTGCTCTCGACGCTGCGCGCCGGCTGTCATGCTCCGCTGGGAGTCTGGACTCGGCCGGAGGGCGAGTCGCTGCGATTGACGGCGGTCGTGCTGAGCTTGGACGGTGTGCAGCGATTCGAGTCCGAGCGGCTGGCGTCGGTTGCCTCTGACGCCGACGCGGTCGCCCTGGGGCAAGCGGTGGCCGACGATTTGTTGGCTCAAGGGGCGGCGGCTCTGCTGACGTCGTGAGTCGTGGGGCAGGTTTTGAACCTGCCCTGGCATTGACTGTCTCATGCGCGAATCACTTCACCGTGGCGGGCAGGTTAAAAACCTGCCCCACGCTAATCGGTATTCTCGTTATGACCGTTCGAGTCGAAAGCCGATAACGACGAACGAGACACTCGGTTGGAGTGCCCGTGTCGTGCATTGGGGGGCAGAGCCATGGAAGGCGCTTGGCGAAAATGGTCGCTGTGTGGAGCGATCGCTTGTGGAACATTGTTTCCTTCGGCAGGTTGTGCCGGAATCATTCCTTGGCCGTGGAGCGAGAAACATCCGCCGAAGATGACCGAGCATCGAGCGGAACGCGAAGCGTACTACGCCGCGCGGGCTTCCGATCCGATTGGTTCGCGGCAGATTTACAAGCATGGAAAGCTGTGGCCGCCGACGCCTCGACCGACCGGCCCGGCAAATCTGCCCAGCCACATCTACCACGCCGAGCACTACTGGCCGCACCCGTACAATTGCCAGGATCAGGACTATGTCCGGTCGCTCTCGGCGGCTCAGGTCAGCAACGGCTGGGTGACGATGACGACGCTCTACGACTACCACTTCGATGAAACTCAGCAGTTGAATGAGTCGGGGCAGATGCAGTTGCGATGGATTTTGGAGAACGCTCCTGCTCGACATCGCTACGCCTTCGTGCAAGCAGTCAACGACAGCGCCAGCAGCGAACGTCGCTTGGCCGCAGTGAAAGCGAATGCCTCGCAGTTGGTCGGTCCTGACCAGATTCCGCCGGTGCTTGTCCGAGTGACCAGTCCATTGGGTCGTCCGGCTGAGGAAGTCGATGTCATTCGAAAACTGGAACTGAAGTCGATCTTCAAACCCGTCATCACGCCCCCCATCGGCACGAACACCATCGGCACGTCAACAGCGAGTGGCGGTGGATCGTAGCTCCGGCGAATGGCCTGCGACGGACGATGCAGAATAACGACGAACAGTGATTTCAAAACTAGCACGACGCGCCAGCGAGTGGCCGGAGTCTCGGAAAACAACCACTCGCTGGCGCGTCGTGCTGGCTTTGAAATGGTGGGTACAGCAGTTATGGACGGCGAAACCAATTCGACATTGGCGACCTTCGAACTCACAAAGGGGCTCGCACCGACGAGTGCTCCGCGAGAGCTGTTTGCCGATTTGTTTGAAGATTTGTCCGACGAAACTCGCAGTCTGTTGGCCGATCCGCAGGTGGCGACGCTGGGTGTCAAGACCGACGGCAGTGCGGCAACAAACGCTCCCAAGGCTCCACAGTCGTTGAAAGACAGCGGTCTGTCACGCATACAAGTTTGCGATCTGATCCTCAAGCAAATCTATTTGCACGGACACCTCCTGGGTGTCGATATCGCGAAGAATGCGCGGTTGCCCTACAACCTGATCGACGAAAGCCTAAGGTTCCTCAAAGATGAAAAATGCATCGAGGTGACGTCGGGAGATTTTCTCGGCCGTGCGTCGTACCGGTTCAGCCTGACGGAACTTGGCCGCACGCGAGCTCGTGAAGCGTTCGAGCAATGCCGTTATGTCGGACCCGCTCCGGTATCTCTGGAATCGTACGTCGCGCAATGTCGATTGCAGGCGGTGGCTGGAATCAAGTGCGACGCCGAGCGTTTGATGGAAGCGTTTCACGGCATGGTCATCGGGCCAGAGCTACTCGATGAAGTCGGCCCAGCGGTGTGCAGTGGCCGGTCGATTTTCATTTACGGCCCACCGGGCAACGGCAAATCGACCGTCGCCCGCGGACTAGGCCGGTTCCTCAATCGTTACAGCGGTGACATCTACGTCCCGTATGCCATCACCACCGAGAACTCGATTATCACGATCTTCGACCCGACGCTGCACATCGTCACCGACAACCATGACAGCGAGAATTCAAACGGTCGTGAGACGACGAGCGGCGATCAACGGCAGAGATTGGAAGCCACCGTCGATCTCCGCTGGCGGAGAGTCAAACGGCCGGTGGTCATTACGGGTGGCGAACTGACGCTCGACCAACTGGAACTACGCTTCAACAAGGTCAGCAATTTCTACCAAGCTCCGGTGCAATTGAAGGCGAACGGCGGAGTCTTTCTGATCGATGACTTCGGCAGGCAAATCGTAAGTCCCAAAGAACTCCTCAACCGCTGGATCGTGCCGCTGGAAGAACGGATCGACTACCTCACGCTCAATACCGGCAAGAAATTCTCGGTGCCGTTCGAGCTGCTGATCATCTTCAGCACGAATCTCGACCCACACGAACTGGTGGACGAGGCGTTCCTGCGGCGCATCCGGCACAAGATTCGGATCGGTGCACCCAGTCCCGAGATGTACTCGCAAATCTTTCAACTGGCGTGCGAGCAGCGGAAAGTGCCGTTCGACGAACGAGCTGTCCAGTACCTTTTCGCGAACCACTACGCTCACGGTCGAACCCCGCGATCGTCAGATCCGCGAGATTTGTTAGAGATTGCCCAGTCGATCTGCCGATTTCGAAATCAGAGGTTTGTGCTATCACAGAAGCTGCTCGAGGAAGCCACGTCCCGCTTCTTCTGTGAAGTCTGACACAAACTTGCCCAGACGACCGAACCCTCTCAAATCACCTCGCGCGGATTTACGTTCGTTGCACACGGAAGTGTGGCATGTCGATGACTCGCTTCACCACTGTGACCTTGATGCTGGGCCTGTTGACCGGCTGTGCGACTTCGAGTCGCGACTGGCCATCATTCGCCAAGCGCGACGTGGATGGTCGGCAGGCCAAAGCGAACCGCAAGAAGCTCAAAGAACCGAGCAAACTCGATTTGGCCTACGCCAAGTGGCAAGAGCAACTTGGCAACATGACCGAAGCCCGTGAACGCTACCAGCGAGTGCTGCACGACGAACCGCAGTCGATCGAAGCGTTGTTGGGGTTGGCCCGCATGGACCAACTCGCGGGACGCACTGCCGAGGCCGAACAGGGCTTTCGTAGGGCACTCAAGAATTCACCCAACAATGCGCTGGTCCTCGACGCTTTGGGCCAATTCTACGCCGCTCAAGAAAAATGGCCGCAAGCGATCGATACGCTCAAACAGGGACTGCAAATCGCACCCAGCGACGACACGATTCGGTTTCATCTCGCCGTCGCGACCGCGAAGTCCGGCGATTTGGTCACCGCGAGACCATTGTTCGTCAACTCCGTTGGCGAGGCCGAAGCAGAATACAACCTCGGTCTAATCCTGCACGATCAAGGCAAGCTCGACTTGGCTGAGCAGCACTTCGTGCAAGCGGTCGTGAAAAAGCCGACGCTCGAACAGGCCCAGTTTTGGCTGGCAGAAATCCGCGTGGAAAAGGAAACCAAAAACGTTCTCACAGGCACTAGCAATCGCCCACGACCGGAGATGCAAGCACCGGCCGGAGCACTGCCGAGCATCACGAACCTTCAGACAGTGCCCGTCGCCGAGCATCGGCTGAGTCCGCACGACATCCTCGGCATTCAACAGACAGTCGCCCAGCAACCTCCACCGACCGCCGTGCCACATTCCCAGGTCGCTCCGGCCCTCGGAGCGGTCCCAGCCACGACGCGGGGAGTCGCACGTCCCGCGAGCGTCTTCAATCCATTCGCCACCGGCACGCCGTCGAATGGCGGGCTCACCCCGCAGCAGCTTGAGCAACTCCGCAACCAGCGGTAGTTCAAAGTCACCCGAAGCGTCAGCGAGGGCGTGCGCTCGATGCCTCGCATGGCCATTGGTGAGATGTTTCTGAGCGGTACGGCGCTAGCCGCCGGTCCATCAGATCGGCCGAGACGGGCGGCTAGCGCCTTGCCGCTCAGAAGTCTCAAATCTGGACGTGCGAGGAATATCGACTTCGTTTGCACGACAGTCTCCGGTTGAATCGCTCGCCCTCGCTGACGCATCGGGTGACTTCGCAAGAGCGATCCGGCAAAGTTTCGCAGCTTTGCCGGACGTGCCGAAGTTCGGAATCGCTCATCGCATGCCAGTTCTCCGGCCGATGCAGGCGAAGTACGTCCGCCTTTCCAGGCTGACTGTTCCCCTTCGCTTCCCTAGAATCCGCCGCAGGTGTCTGCCGTGAACGCCGCACTTCGTTTGTTCGTTCCGGATTTGTTGTCAGACGCTCCGCTGTCCGTGCCGAAGACGTTGTCTCGCAGCGGTCAGCCCGTTCGCAGGAGCCGCCCAATGTCCAGCAATGTCTCGTTCAAGACTCGCCTGCCCGACTTGACGAATCAGATCGTCGAGACCTACCAGCAAATCGGCTCGATCAATCATCTGGGCCATACGGCTTTGCCCAGCCGCGAAGCAATCGTGCAGATCCTGTTTGATCTGACCGAGGTGCTGTATCCCGGATATCGCCGCCGCCAGAACTTGCACCTGGGCAATGTCGTGTACCACACCGGTGATCTCATCGACGGCATCTATGACTCGCTGTCCGAGCAAATTGCTCGCGCGTTCGAGCACGAATCCCGTGTCAGCCCACCCGTCGATGCGGACGGTTCCGCGATCGACTTCCTGACGCCAGCTCAGCTCCGAGCCTTCAATTTTCTCGAAACGCTCCCAGAAATGCGGCGAATGCTGGCCGCCGACGTGCAAGCCGCCTTCGACGGCGACCCCGCCGCGAAGAATCTCGACGAGATCATCTTCTGCTACCCCGGTCTCGAAGCGATCACCGTACATCGCATCGCTCACGAGCTTTACCGCCTGCAAGTCCCGTTCATCCCGCGGATCATGTCCGAGTGGTCTCACAGCCGCACCGGCATTGACATTCATCCCGGAGCACAGATTGGCCCGTCGTTTTTCATCGATCACGGCACTGGCGTCGTCATCGGCGAGACCACCGTCATCGAAAGTAATGTGCGGCTGTACCAAGGCGTCACGCTCGGTGCATCCAACTTCCCGAAGGACGAGAACGGAAACATCATCCGCGGCGCGAAGCGACACCCGACGATCGAAGAGGGAGTCGTCATCTACGCAAACGCCACAGTACTCGGCGGCGACACAGTCATCGGCAAGAAATCGGTGATTGGCTCCAGCTGCGCGATCATGAAAAGCGTACCGCCCAACACGCAGGTCACGCTGGAACGAGCACAGCTTCGCTTCCGCGAAGCGTCGTAAAAACCAGCACGACGCGCAAGCGAGTGGTCCGCTCCATTGCGGATTTATCACTCGCTTGCGAGTCGTGCTGGTTTCAAACCAATGCTACCGCTGCTGAATCCGATAAAGCTGCGTCTCCGTCCGAATCAGCAGCGCCCCGTCGGCGACGGCATACGACGCGAACGTGCGTGGTTCGAGTTCGTTCTTGGCGAGTTCGACGTACTCTGAACCAGGCTTCAAGACGATCCCGTCACCCTGCTCGCTCTGCAAATAGATCTTGCCGTCGGCGAAGAGCGGCGACGAAGAGAAGTTGCCGCCGATCCGCTTCTGCCAGACTTGCTCGCCACTGACCGCGTTGAAACAGGTCGCAATGCCGCCGTCGCTGACGACGTACAACTGATCGCCGACCAGCAAAGGTGACGGAGTGTGCGGCGCGGACTTGTTCGTCTTCCAGGCGACGTGCGTCTCAGTGACGTTGCCTTTCCCGTCCGGCTTGATCGCCATCAGGACGGGCGTGTCGTAGCCGGAACTCAGGAAGATCAATCCGTGCCCGAACACCGGACGCGGGATGACCGAGTAGCCCAGCCCGTAATCGACTCGCCAGATTTCGCTGCCGTCCTTCGGGCGATACGCCGCGACGTGAAACGTGCCAGGAGCAACGATCTGTTTCTCGCCATTGACCTCGATCAGCAGCGGCGTGCCGAACGAGAACTTATTGCCGTTCTTGTGCTCGCGAGCGATTTGCCAGCGAACCTTTCCGGTCGCCCGGTCAAGCGCGACGACGAACATCTTGTCCAAGCCGTCGCACGAGAAGACCAGCAGGTCATCGACCAGAATCGGCGAGCCGCCGTTGCCGTGCCGCATCTCGTACTGGAACTCGCGGTTCTGCCAGACGACCGCACCATCAAGCGTCAGGCAGGCGGTCCCTTGTGCTCCAAAATGCACGAAGAGGTGTTTGCCGTCAGAAATCGGTGTCGGACTGGCGTGGCTATTCTTCGAGTGAATCGGTTTCGCCGTCTTGCCGTCCTGCAAAAAAATTTCTTTGTCCCACAGAGATTTCCCGGTCGCCGCGCTGAGGCAGATCGTTCGCAGCGATTGATCTTTTTTGTCGTCGTCACCGGTTGGCACAGCGGTCGTCAAATAGATGCGATCCCCCACCACGATTGGCGACGACCAGCCGAGTCCCGCGATCCCGGTCTTCCAAGCGACGTTTTTGGTCGAGGACCATTCCGTCGGCAACTTGGAAGCCGCCGCGTGTCCCTGCCCCGTTGGTCCTCGAAACTCCGCCCAATCGCCAGCGGATGCGCTCGCCACCATGAAACCCAAGAGACCAATCGCCAACGTACATCGCATCGTTCATCTCCGGCTTGTTGTTCCCTAACCCCTAGCCCCTAGCCCCCAATCCCAAATCCCTATTTCACCTCGGTGACTTCTAACTTCCGTTCGCCGCGCGGCGTGGACAGCTTGACCACGTCGCCGACCTTCTTGCCTTGAATCGCCTGACCGAGAGGCCCGCTGAGCAGAATCTTCATGATGTCCGCGTCGTAGTCTTCCTCACCCGGCCCGACCAGTTCGTAGCCTTCTTTTTTGTTGTTGCTCAGATCCTTCAGCATGACGACCGAGCCGAACGCCGCGATCCCTTTCGGGAGCGTGGACTTGTCTACGATTACGCAGTTGGCCAGCCGATGCTTGAGCTGATTGATCTTGGCCTGCATCCGTCCTTGGTTCTCGCGCTGGCCGTGGTATTCGGCGTTCTCGCGGAGATCACCTTCGGCGCGAGCGTCGGCGATGAGCTCCGCCAGTTTGGGCATCTCGTCTTCTTCCATTCGGCGAATTTCTTCGCGGAGCTTGTTGTAGCCTTCAACGGAAATCGGCTCGCGTTCCATGGCCGATGGCCCTTTCAAAACGGTCAAATCGAAACTGACTAAACCAACAGCCCGGCTGCTTATGAGTCAGCCGGGCTGCGTGGCGGGCAGGATTCTATGGACGAATTCCCGCCGTTCCTAGCCTAACGGGAGTTGGAAGTGGTGAGTTCGGAGTGGCGAGCAAGACAAATCCACATGCCCTGCCTTCCAACTCACCACTCTCTACTGATAGTCCTGATGGGTCGGCTTGAGGATCAGTTCGGGGACGTGCGCCCGCCTCGGCAGGCAGGCGATGGCGACCACGATGTCCGAAAAATCTTCCGGCTTGAGGATCGCCGCCCGATGCTCGTCACTGACCGGCTTGGGACGCTTTTCGAGGATCGGCGTATCGACCTCACCCGGATAGATTGTCGTCACGCGGATGCCATTCTTGCCGTCCTCGTTGGCGACGGCGGTCGAGAGGCCAGACATCGCGAACTTCGACGCGACGTAGGCGATGCCGCCAATCGCGAACGCTCGTTTACCGCTGATCGACGAGATGTTGATGATCAATCCATCCTTCCGCTCCCGCATCTGCGGCAGCACCGCGTACATGCAGTTGTAGATGCCGGTCGAATTCGCAGCCATGACTTCGTCGAACTGCTCCGGCAGCATCTCGGCCATCGAACGGTTCTTGATGTTCGTCCCCGCCGCGTTCACCAAGATGTCGATCCGTCCCAGCTCCTTCGTCGTCCAATCGAACAGCGCGTTGACTCCCGCTCGGTCACCGACATCGCACGCGCGATAAATCATCGCCGGCTGCCCGCACCACTCGGCCACCGCCGTCTTGAGTGCCTCTTCGCGACGTCCAGAGATCGCGACACGACAGCCCTCCGCCGCCAAAGCCTTCGCAATGCCGTAACCAATACCAGTCGCCCCGCCCGTAACGAGCGCCGTCTTACCTTGCAGTTTCATGGATGCAGTTCCTTTGAGTTGTAGATTGTTGGTCCTGTATTGGACATTTCGATCAATTCGCTCCGAACTACCTTCGACGCGACCTTGCCTTGTTACTCGTTCCACCGGACACCATTTTTATCACCCAAGCCACATTGATCTTGGTCAGCGACTCTGGGGCGATCCAGATGACATTCGAGTGGTATTTACCGAAGTTGTCACGAAGTCTGAACGAGAGCGTGTGATCCCTTGGTGCGCGACCACCACCATAATCTCCGTGGCTACCCCAAACGACATCGTACTCAGGGTAGGCTTGTTGAATCACTTGGGTCGCAATGGTCATCTCTTCCTTCGTCGCTTTCCGATTGGCGTGACTGCCCTTCATGGATATCCCTCAATTCCATCCTTGCCACATCGGTGAAGTGGCACTGCCGAACAATCTTTTCGACGATTCCAGAGCGGTGCTGTCACACCGCACTCCAAATGCTCTACGCCAACACACCTTTCACGACTTCACCGTGAATGTCCGTCAAACGAAAATCGCGGCCTTGGTAGCGAGACGTCAGTCGCGTGTGGTCGATCCCCAGCAGGTGCAGGATCGTCGCGTTGAGATCATGCACATGGACCGGGTCGCGAGTGATGTTGTAGCAGTAGTCGTCGGTTTCGCCGAACGTCGTGCCGGTCTTCACACCCGCTCCGGCCATCAGCACGGTGAAGCAGCGCGGGTGGTGATCGCGTCCATAGTCCGTCGCAGTGATGCCACCTTGCGAATAAATCGTGCGGCCAAACTCGCCACCCCAGACGATCAGCGTGTCCTTCAACAGGTCGCGCTGCTTGAGGTCTTTGATCAGCGCGGCGGTTGCTTGGTCCGTGTCCTTACACTGCCCGCGAATCGCCGCCGGCAGTCCGCCGTGATGATCCCAGCCCATGTGGAACAGTTGCACGAACCGCACGTCTCGCTCGGCGAGTCGTCGTGCTAGCAAGCAATTCGCCACGTAGCTGCCGGGGCGTTTCACATCCGGGCCGTAGCTGTCAAGCACATGCTGCGGCTCTTTCGACAGGTCGAGCAATTCCGGCACGCTGGTCTGCATCCGAAACGCCATCTCGTACTGCGCGATGCGTGTCTGGATCTCCGGGTCACCAACTTGCTCGAAGTGCTTTTGATTGAGCTTCGCCAACCGATCGAGCGTCCCGCGCCGCGCGGCGGCATCGACTCCCGGCGGATTCGACAAGTACAGCACCGCGTCTCCGCGATTGCGGAACTTCACCCCTTGATGCTTCGAGGGCAAGAACCCCGCGCCCCACAGCCGGTCGTACAGCGGCTGATCATCCGGCCGACCGCTGCCGAAACTCGTCAGCACGACATACGCCGGCAAGTCTTGGTTCTCGCTGCCGAGTCCGTAGCTCAACCACGATCCGATGCTCGGCCGTCCGGCCAACTGCGAGCCGGTCTGCGAAAACGTGATCGCCGGATCGTGATTGATCGCCTCGGTGTTCACCGAGCGGATCATGCAGAACTCATCCGCGATGCTCGACATCTGCGGGACGAGGTCGCTCATCCACATCCCGCTCTGCCCGTGCTGGGCGAACTTGAAGATCGACGGCGCGACCGGAAACTTCGCCTGCCCCGACGTCATCGTCGTCAGCCGCTGCCCCTGCCGAATCGAATCCGGCAAGTCTTCACCGCGCCGCTTCTCCAACTCCGGCTTCGGATCAAACAGGTCCATTTGCGACGGCGCGCCGGATTGAAACAGGTAAATAATCCGCTTCGCCTTCGGAGCAAAATTCGGAAACCCAGGCAGCGCAGCGTGAGCTTTCGGAGCATCTGCGGCAGTCAAAGACTGATGGTCAGCCAGCAACGCCGACAATGCCGCCGTTCCCACAGCGGTCGAGTGCCGCAAAAACAATCGGCGATTCGTGACATCTTGATGGTCGAGTGACATGCTCATTCCCGTTTGATCGCGAGGAGTAAAATTTCGGGCCGAAAATTTGAACGTGAATTATGGCGTTAAAGGACTTTGTTCAAAACGGCGACAACGTGTTTGTGGCAGAGACATTGCTGATTAAAGCCCGCATGGTTTCACATCAGAATATCAGCCGGAACGCGATAGCGTCCGGTTTGAGTGCCTGTTGGTGTTCCGAACCGGACCCTAGGAGTTTGTCTTTGTAACGGAAGTCAGTGAATTTCGATTGGCGTTTTTGCCAGAGCGGCGGTGGGGCAGTGGGAGAGATTAGACCAAGGCGGCTCGCCAGAGCTTCAGGAGGTTGTGGGTCAGGCAGACAAGTTGCCATTCGGCGTTCATCTTCGGAAGTCCTCGCAGGGAGAATTGGCGGAAGCCCGTGGCTTGTTTGATTTGTCCGAAAACCGGTTCAATTTGTCCCTTTCGTTTCTTGTACGTGTTGCGGCCCTGTTTGGTTCGCAGCGTACGGGCCATACGCTGCTTCGGGC
>SYJG01000294.1 GCA_005798445.1 Planctomyces sp. | reverse complement strand
GGCTTGAACAACCAAGCCAAACTGGTGTCGAGAAAATCCCACGGCTTCCGCACCTCGCGAGTCGCCGAACTCGCACTCCTCCACCAACTTGGAAACCTCCCTGAAAAACAAATCACTCACAGATTCTGCTGAGGAACCTTATTTCTTGGCGGTCAATTGACTCTCGACTGCGGCTGGGGAAACGTATCCCAGCGACGAATGGCGAGGTATTGTCGAATGTTGTGGATGGGGTGAATTGTGAAAAAGAGGGGTGTGCTTGGGGAGAAATTGGAGTTGAACATCATCCCATTTCTTTTCCAGGAGCACACCACCATGTTAAAAGTTATCGAGCCGACGAATGTTTTGCCGTTGTCCGAGATCCCCGAATCCGGGTTTGGGAAGGATTTGTTGACCGAAGTGTTGCGGAAGGGCGCTCGTGAGCTGTTGGCTCAGGCCGTTGAGCAAGAGGCTCAAGAGTGGCTCCATGGGCGGTGGGAGTTGAGGGATGAACGGGGTTCGGGAGTTGGTCGTTCGCAACGGACATCTGCCGGAACGGACGATTCTCACCGGCATCGGTCCCGTCGCAGTGCGACAGCCGAGTGTGAAGGATCGGCGGCCGATCGAAGAACGAGAACTCTTCTCGTCGAAGATTCTGCCGCCGTATTTGCGGAAGACCAATTCGTTGGAGGGATTGATTCCGTGGCTGTCCCTCAAGGGAATCCGCCGGAGCACGCCGCCGCTCGGTCTATCTGCAACAACGTCGCTCGCAAACGCTGAGCATGCTCAAAGTCTTCGACGCCCCGGCTATCGCAACCGTCTACACAACGCGTCCCTCATCCACCGTGCCGCTGCAATCGCTCTCCCTGCTCAATTCCGATTTCGCCGTTGTCACAGCGGAAGCATTCGCCAAGTGACTGCGCACCGAGACGGACGGAACCGATGCCTCCCTCAGTTAGCGAGCTTGGTTGCTCGCGGTCGCCCGCGCACCGACCGCCAACGAGCAACAGATCTCCGCCGAGTTCCTCGCGGGACAGCGGGCTCAATACACCGGGGAACAAGCGGCTAAATGGGGGCTAGCCGATTTCTGTCAGATGCTGCTCGCCAGCAACGCGCTCCTCTATCTGGATTGACAATGGTTCGTAGATTCGTGGATTGTTGAATGGAGGAAACGGAGTCGTGACACACAACCGAGGGTGCTCGTGCAAGGCCGAGCGAAAACTCGCGACCATCAGCTAACATGGAAACAGACTCATGGCTTGGCTGGAAATTGACTACGACGATTACCCATCAATTCGCAGATCGTGGCAGTTGCTCGCAATCTGCATCGTCGTCTTGTTGTGTGCAATAACCGCCTATTGTGCGAAAAGTCGTGGCACGTTTTGGGCAGGAGTCGTCGGTATCATTGCAGGAGCGACTACCTTAGACGTGATCCCTCTGAACCAGACTCGTGTGAATGGCACTGCTGAGGGTGTCTTCATGTTTCATCTTCACGAAGCCTTTTCCAGGCTCCTGATGTTTACCGCTATTGGGATGCTTGTTGCGATGAGCCTGCGTGTGCGATGGCGTTACGGTCGTTGGCTTCCGCTTAGTAAAGTGAACGGAGAAGTCGATGAACAGCCAACGCCTGAAGCCACTCAGCCACACTGAAACCAGTCAGCACCTAAACTTGAAACGACTCCCGATGACATTCTTCAACAATGTCTTGCAAGCACAACGCCGAGCGTTTCTCAGACGGTCGGCCAGCGGCATTCTTGGATCGATCGCGCTGTCGTGGCTGACGGCGCGCGAGTCGCGGGCGGCGGAGCGCGTCGCGGCAGTCGGGCCGCATCATGCGCCGAAGGCAGAGCGGATTGTGTGTCTGTTTCAAAACGGCGGTCCGAGTCAGATGGACCTCTTCGATGAAAAACCGGAACTCACGAAGCTGAGTGGCAAGCCGTATCCAGGGCAGAGCAAAGTTGAGACGTTGTCACCATCGGCCTCGGGGAACCTGCTCGGCTCGCCGTTCAAGTTTCAACCGCACGGCGAGTGCGGGATGCGGTTGTCGGAGATCATTCCGCACATCGCGGGGATCGCGGATGAGATCACGCTCGTGCGTTCGATGACGACGGAATCGGTCTGCCACGAGACTGCCCTTCGCATCGCCCACAGCGGACATCCGCTTGCCACCGACCGTCCGAGCTTCGGTTCGTGGCTCACTTATGGCCTCGGTTCCGGCAATCAGGATCTGCCGGCGTTCGTCGTTCTTCCCGACCCCGGTGGGCTGCCGATTAACGGCACGCTCAACTGGTCTGCGGGTTGGCTCCCGGCCCAGCATCAGGGGACGCCGTTCAGCGTCGGCGATGCTTCCGCTCCGGTACTCAATCTGCACACGCCCGATCGCATCCCTGTCGCCGCTCGCGCGCGGCAACTCAATCTCGTCGCGCGACTCAATCAAGAATACGCCGCTCGGGTCCCGGAGAACTCGGATCTCGAAGCCCGGCTGCGCGACTTCGAGACTGCCGCTCGAATGCAGGCGGCTGTCCCCGGAGCGGTCGATCTCAAACAAGAGACGGAGGAGACTCGCAAGCTGTACGGGTTGGACCAGTCGGCGACTCAGGCTTACGGCGCGCGCTGCTTGCTGGCGCGGCGACTCATCGAGCGCGGAGTGCGATTCGTTGGCGTCTATTTGAAAAGCCAGCCGTGGGACACCCACGCGGACAATGCCAACGCGACGAAGAATGTCGCGGCCGCCATTGACCAGCCGAGCGCCGCGTTGGTGCGAGACCTCAAACAGCGCGGGCTGCTCGATTCGACGCTGGTTGTCTGGATGGGCGAATTCGGCCGCACGCCGGTCTCGCAAGGAGCAAACGGCCGCGACCACAGCCGCCGAGGTTTTTCGTTGTGGCTCGCCGGCGGCGGCATGAAGCCCGGCTACTCACACGGCGGCACCGACGACTTCGGTTACGAATCCATCAACCAGGTCGTCACCATGCACGACCTCCATGCCACTCTGCTCCATGCCCTCGGCCTCGATCACCAGCGGTTGGCCTTCGATCACGAAGGTCGCCAAGAGACACTGACCGACACGGACCTGACACGAGCGAAGGTCGTGCGAGAGCTACTGGCGTGAAGACGCGGCTCATTTCCGTATCGTTTTTGTTCCGTCATCCGTCGGTGGCGGTCCATTTGGCGAGACGGCGGCCCAGCTTGTGGCAGAAGATGTCCCTGAGATAGTTGAAGAAGTAGGCGGTTCCTCCGTCGGGGATTACGTTCCCCGATGGAAGTTCAAGTCAAGAACGGAGGAACCACCATGGAACGACAGTACGGGACAGGAAATGGACGGGGCAAGACAT
>SYJG01000293.1 GCA_005798445.1 Planctomyces sp. | reverse complement strand
GAGCCGTTGCAATCACAGCCTCTGTCAGTTCTGCATTCATCGTCTCGTCCCTGAGACCTGGATGTTTCTCCCAAACCCTTTCGCGGTCTATAACTCAGCAAGCCAAACTGCCGGTAGATCAATTTCAACTGGCTGCCTTGGTCTCGGAGATCGACGGGCATCGTGCTACTTTCCGTCGTCAGAATTTCGAGTCTTACTCTGAGGAGACGAATGATGGCCGAACTCGTCATCAAGGATGTGGACGATTCAATGGTCGCTCAGTTGGTCAAGCAGGCTGAGGCGCACTGCCGGTCGTTGCAGGAAGAGTTGAAAGCGATTTTGTGCGGGGCGGCGTTGTACGCGGTACCGCAGACGCTCTCGATGGCAGACGCTCGCCGGCTTTCAGAGAAGTTGTGTGGCGAACTTGCGGGACGACCTCAGACTGACAGTGTCGAACTGCTGCGCGAGGATCGGTCGCGATGAAGTCGTTCGTCGTCGATGCCAGCGTGGCGATCAAATGGTTTGTTCTCGAAGAACATACTGTCGAATCCCGACTGTTGCTTGACGAGACCTTTGAGCTGTTTGCTCCGCACTTGCTCTTCACCGAATACGGCAACATCGTTTGGAAGAAATTCACTCGCGGTGAACTCACTCGTGAGGAGGTCGTTGATCGCAAGAATGCACTGCTGTCGGTCCGACTTCGAGTCGCGCCGGAGCGTCTGCTGTTCAGCCAAGCGATCGAGTTGGCCTGCCATCTGAAGCATCCGGCCTACGACTGTTTCTACCTCGCCTTGGCGGACTTGCTCGGAACCGCCGTCGTGACCGCCGACCAGCGGTTTGCCAACAAAGTCGCCGATCCGACGCGGGTCGTGTTTGTGACCGACTTCTTGAAAGCCTGAGCCGCGATCCAGACATCACGCTTGCTTTGGTCACCGAGTTCGGGCATCGTGTTGGCCCATCGAGTTCGTCGTTCCGCCTTCAGGCGGTCAGAGTTGAAGACACCGCAAGAAGGCGGGATTACGAACTTGGGGCCGCCAAGTCCAACTGACCCACAAGGGGGACTCGGCGGGATGGACCAGACGGGGAAGGACCGAGCAGACGCCGAACGCACTGTTGGCAAGACTGTGGTGTGGTTAATGTGTCATTCATTCTTCGAGTTCGGAAAACAGTCCTTCGCATTTCTGAAAGTATCGCCATGAAGATTCCTGTGCTGATCGAGCCATTACCCGGCGAGCGATTTCGAGCATCAGGTGCCGCATGGGAAATGTCCGCTGAAGGGCAAACATCGGAGGAAGCGTTGGACAGATTGCGTCAGGAAGTCCAGCAACGGCTGTCTCACGGTAGCCAAGTCACGTTTTTGGACACAGAGCAGCTTGCGCCGAACAGCAAGAGCGAGCATCCGCTGGCCAGATTTGCGGGCTGCATGAAGGACGATCCCTTGTACGACGAATGGCAAACCGCCGTCGCCGAGTATCGCGCCAGTTGCGATCAGCATGGAGCCTGATCCATGCCGGCCTTCGTGCTCGACACCGACACGTTTTCGCTGTTCTTAAAAGGCCATCCGCGCGTTTGCGAGAACGTGCTTGGCCGTCCGCTCGATCAAACAACGACGACGATCATCACGGTGGAGGAGGAACTCGGCGGTTGGTATTCGGTGCTGCGAAAAACCAAAGACCACGCCGCATTGGCTCGGACGTATCAACGCATGACGGAAACGGTCGAAGCCTTGTCACGCTTTCGGTTGCTGACGTTCACGGAATCGGCCATCGCTCGTTTTGACGCCCTTGGCAAGCAACATCCGCGAATCGGTCGTAACGACCTGCGCATCGCCGCCATTGTTCTGGAGAATCGACTCACTTTGGTCACTCGCAATCGAGTGGACTTCGAGCAAGTTGAAGGGCTTTCGATTGTGGATTGGACCGTCTGATTAGGTGCAAATTGAGATGACCTCAAAGATTCAACATCATTGTTTCCAGCAACCGCGGGGCGAAGTTTCTCGTCGTGACCTATTGCTCGGCGCCGGGGCAGGCTTCGGCGCTCTCCCATTGTCGTGGCTGTTGCAGTCAACTCTGAACGCAGCCGAGTCCGACAACTCGTCCCCCTCATCCGCTCACAGCGCAAAGGTGCCGCATCGGTTTGGGCGGGCGAAGTCGGTCATTTTCCTCTTTATGGAAGGTGGTCCTAGCGCGATCGACACGTTCGATCCAAAATTGAAGCTCAACGAGTTGGCCGGCCAAAAGCTGCCGCCGAGTTTTAAGCCGGTGATTTTGTCGATGGGGGAGGTGGATGCTCCGCTGTTTCCTTCGAAGCGGAAATGGGCTCAGTACGGCGAGAGCGGGTTGTGGGTCAGCGATTGGTTGCCTCACACGGCCGAGTGCATCGACGACATCGCGGTCGTGCGGTCGTGTTGGACGAACGGCATCAATCATTCGGGGGGCGTCTGCCAGATGAACACCGGCGTGACGATCGCCGGGCGGCCGTCGTTGGGGGCGTGGGTCAGCTACGGCCTTGGCACCGAGAACCAGAACATGCCGGCGTTCGTTGTGCTGCAAGACGGCAAGGACGAAGTCGTCAACGGGCCGCGCAATTGGGGATCGGGCTTCATGCCGGCGGTCTATCAGGGAGTGCGGTTGCAAAGCGGCAAGACGCCGATCCCGAACCTCGATAACCCTGAGGGAGTGAACTCGGACCAGCAGCGCGGCAAGCTCGATTTTCTCACGCAGCTCAACCGGCAACACGCTGCCAGCCGGCCGCAGCAGACGGAACTGGACGCTCGCATTCAGGCATACGAGCTGGCGTTTCGGATGCAGGCGTCGGCTCCGGAAGCGGTCGATCTGTCGCAAGAGACCGCCGACACTCAGTCGCTGTACGGCATCGATCAGAAAGAGACTGAGACGTTCGGCCGCATGTGCCTGCTGTCTCGGCGGCTGGTCGAGCGGGGCGTCCGCTTCGTGCAGTTGTATTCCGGCAGCGGCAGCAAATGGGACGCTCACAAAGGGATCGAAGCGAATCACTCGAAGCTGTGCCGCGGGACCGATCAACCGATCGCTGGCCTGCTGCGCGATCTGAAGCAACGTGGGCTGCTCGACGAAACGCTGGTGATCTGGGGCGGCGAGTTCGGCCGCACTCCGATGAGCGAACAAGGGGACGGCCGTGACCACAACCCCTACGGCTTCACCATGTGGTTCGCCGGCGGCGGAGTTCGCGGTGGCCAGACCATTGGCTCCACCGACGAGATCGGCCTGCACGCGGTCGAAGATCGACTGCACGTCCACGACTTGCACGCGACGGTGCTCGCGTCGCTGGGCGTTGACCACATGGAGCTGGTCTACAAGCACAAAGGCCGTCCCGAACGCGCGACGATCAACGAGGGGATCGTCTGTAAGAAGCTGTTCGGATAATGTTCGTCTTGAGGTGACCAAATTGATTGCTTGGCTGGTGTCGGGGTTTCGAGGAGCATTCGAATTCCGGGAGTCGTGAGAATGTCAGAATCACCCCCGAGCGGTCAGGTGCGGTTTCAGACGACCTCGTGGTCGTTGATCGCTCAGGCCGGGACTGATGCGCCCGAAGGACGCGAAGCGGTCGAGAAGTTGTGTGGCATGTACTGGCCGCCGTTGTACGCCTTTCTCCGCGGGTCAGGCCGTAGTCCGACCGATGCGGAAGATCTGCTGCAGGGGTTCTTTCTATATCTGCTGGAACACGATGTCGTTAGTTATGCCGACCCGCAGCGTGGACGGTTCCGGACATTCCTGATTGCGTCGGTCAAACAGTTTTTGTCTCGCGAGCATCTGCGAGATAACGCCCAGCGACGCCGGCCTGCGGGCGGACTTTTGTCGCTGGATTTCGGTGTGACCGAGGAAATGTTCAACCGCCGCAGGCACGCCGACGCGTCCCCCGAAGCCCTGTTTGATCGCGTCTGGGCATTCACGCTGCTCGATCAGACCCGGCAGGTATTGCGCGATGAGTATGTTCGTGTCGGGAAGACGGAACTCTTCGACACGCTCTCGCCCGCGCTGACCTCTGAGAGCGCGTGCTCGACTCGCGACGTGGCTGCGCAACTGCAGATGTCGGAGGGGGCTGTTCGTGTGGCCGTGCATCGGCTGAGGCAGCGTTACGGAGCGATTCTACGGCGTCACATCGGCGCGACGCTCCGCGATGCAGGTGAGATTGACGACGAACTCCGCTCGCTCATGCAGGCGATCGGACGATGAGGTCAGCCGGGCTGATGGCGGCGGAGCGGGTGAGTGGCGTGCCACTTTGCCCGAACCGGGATTTTCTCGGTAACAAAACGGCGGATTCGTGATTAGAAGCCAGTAGAAAGAAACCGAATGCCCTTCCGGACTCGACTGGACGATGACCGCCATTCCGACATGTGACGCCTGTGGGACAACGCTCAACGACGCCGTCGGTGACACCGGCTGTCCGATGTGCTTGTTTCAACTGGGACGGTCGGCGGGGAAATCGCAGTCGGTCGTGCTTCCCTCGGCAGCGGAACTTTCGGAGCGGCTTCCGGATTTCGAGGTGACGGAACTGGTCGGACACGGCGGGATGGGAGCGGTCTATCGCGCCCGACACACGCGCCTCGATCGGGACGTCGCGATCAAGATTCTGCTCGAAGAGACGGCGGAACATGCGGTTTCGGCGGAGCGGTTTGTGCGGGAAACGCGGGCACTGGCGAAGCTGCATCACAACAACATCGTCACCGCCTTTGACGCGGGTGAGATCGACGGGCTGTCGTATCTCGTAATGCAGTTCGTGGATGGTTGCGATCTGCGGGTGCTGGTTGCCGAGTCCGGTGCGGTTGATGCCGAACAGGCAATCGACTGGATCGTTCAGGCGGCGAGTGGGCTCGAATATGCCCATCGAAAAGGGATCGTGCATCGCGACATCAAACCGGGCAATTTGATGCTGGATGAAGACTCCGTCGTGCGTGTGCTCGACCTGGGTCTCGCTCGACTTGATCAGGCCAGCGGCGGTCAAGCTGACGCCGATCGATCCGTCATGAATCAGCAGCTCACTGGCAGCGGCTATGTCCTGGGTACCGTGGATTTCATGGCTCCGGAACAGGCTGTTGACACGCGAGCCGCGGATGCTCGCAGCGACATCTACAGTCTGGGCTGCACGCTGTATTACCTGCTCATGGGCCGGGCCATGTTTGATGGCGACACCGTGGTCAAGCGGATTGTGGCTCATCGCGAGCAGGACCGTCCCGCCTTGCCAGACACACTGACTGCCGGGTTTGCCGGACTCAACGACGTTTATCAGCGGATGGTGGCGAAGTCGCCGGAAGCTCGACAGCAGTCGATGACTCAAGTGATTGAAGAACTGGAAGCTGTTCGCAATCGCTCCTCTCTGCCGGAGAGTCGCCGCGCGACCGATATCGAAAGCCGCTTGACGTCCGATTTCGATGACGTCGCCAGTCGCGCAGACGGTCCTGCTCGGCAGACAGAATCTTTTGAGATGCTCGACGAAACTCTTGTCTTGAAATCGGAACGTAACAACTCCGCGCGAAGCCGGCTGCGGGTAGTGGCGGTGACGCTCACCGGCCTCATCGCGTTGCTCGCGTTTGTGGTTTATCGGATTCAGACCGATCACGGTTCGCTCGTCGTGCGGCTCGATCCAGAGCACGCAGCGGAGATCGATGTGCTGCTCCGCGACGCGGGCATTGAGGTCGTCGATCGGAAAGACGGTCAGAAGTGGTCTGTCAAAGGGGGACAGAAGCAGACGCTCGATAGCGGCGACTGGAGGATCGCTTCACGGGACGGGCTCAAACTGGCCGTTCGCAGTGAATCCGGCATCGAACTCGATCCAGAACGCTTCGTAATTCGACGCAATGATCGAATCATTCTCGATGTGTCGCTCGAACCGGTCACGACTGCTGCGAAGCCCGCAGTGACGGGTGCGATGTTCGTAGACAGCGGCCAGACGTTTCCGGCGTCTCAGCACAAGGCCGTCACAGGAGATCTGAATGGCGATGGTTTTCCGGACCTCGTCTGCGTGGGCGTGGATCTGGCGAGTCACCTGTCGGTGTTCCTCAACGACAGACTCGGCGGATTGCAGACGCCGCACGAGTACTCGGGAAAGACGGCCGGCTGGGGTGTGGAGCTGGCGGATCTTGATGCGGACGGTGACTTGGATGCGTTTGTGAGCACGAGCGGCGGGCCGGAAGTCTGGTTGAACGACGGCTCGGGCCAGTTGGTGGAACTGAAGGCCGCCGCCCAAACGCGAACTCTCGCTCCGAAATCTCAAGAGAGCACGGATGTCGCACTGGGCGATGTGGATGGAGATGGGGATCTCGATGCCGTGGAATCAGTCACTCACGGCCCCATTACGGCGCGAGTGTGGTTGAACAAAGGCAACGCGCACTTCGAACCGGACACCGAGTTCGACATCGCCCGCGATTCCTACGGGATTGACCTGGGAGACCTGGACGGTGACGGCGATCTGGACATGGCATACGGCTCATGGAGCGGTGATCTGCCGGTGATGACGAATGACGGCAAAGGGCGGTTCTCGCGGTCCTCGATCATCAAGACCCGCGACAGCATGATGGACGTGGTGATGGCGGACATCGATCGCGACGGCGACTTGGACCTCTGCGCGACCTACGACATCGGAAAGCCCGCACGGCTCTTTCTGAACGACGGCCAAGCCCGTTTCACCGAGTCACCCGAACTCGATGGCAATGGTCGCGGTAGCCGACCGGTGTTTGTGGATCTGGACAACGACAACGACCTGGACCTCGTAGTCTCGCGCCGCTGGCTGGTGCGTCAGGAACCACCGGTCCCTCACGACGTGTGGCTGAACGATGGCCGTGGCCACTTCACGCGAGCTGTCGTTCCCAAGATCTGCTGCGAGAGTAATTCCGTGGCGAGCGCGGATCTGGACGGCGATGGCGATCAAGATCTGATCTTCTCAACGCAGTTCAGCAGCGCGAGCCGCATCTGGCTGAACCAGCGCCTCTCGCCGAAATCGCCCCGGTAGTTCCTCTGTGCCGAGCGGGCTTTCGGTTTGTGAGCCGCATGGCGCTAGCCGCGGGTTCCGGATTCGTTCAGAACCCGCGGCTAGCGCCTTGCGGCTCACAATTCTCGTAGCGCGATGTTCCTACGACGGCGGGGGGCCTGATTTCCAAAAAACTCTGAAGAACGGCTGTAACGAATGCGCGACTCGCTGATTAGGTAATGGTGGCCCTGAGAAACTGATCCGGTTGGAGGGATGCACCGGACGTGATGCCTCAGGAATCATCCAGTCCGTCACCTTTTCTCGGAGGCTCCGCCATGTTGATCAATCTCTTCAACCGTTTTGCCACATCTCCTTTGATTCGATTCCGCAAGGCCCGCCGCAGGTCGGCACAGCGCTGTCAGGCGAGAGCCGCCATGACGGAGCGGCTGGAAGAACGCCGGCTGCTGACATTCGGATTCGCTGACAGCGGACAGCTTCTGACTGGTGTTGATCCGCAGGGAGGCAACACGGCCGATGTCGTTCTCGCGGACTTCGACGGCGACAGCGACCTCGATGCGGCAGTCGCGAATCGGAATTTCGACAGCCCGAATCAGGTTTATATCAACAGAGGCGACGGGTATTTCACGACCAGCGTCGCCCTGCCGGCAGTTCCGGTCTGGGGTCTGACTGAAGATCTTGAAGCCGGCGACCTCGATGGTGATGGCGACGTCGACCTGGTGACGTCGAGCTTCCGGCAGGACTGGCCGCAGGTGCTTCTGAACAATGGCAACGCCAACTTCACGCTGGCCGCAACGCTGTCGGGTCAGCGGCTCGTGGCACGTGGTTCTGCCCTCGGGGATCTCAATGGCGACGGCGACCTGGACATCTTGTTTGCGACTTCTCGCCAGATTTATTCCAACAACGGCAGTGGCAGCTTCACGGCGACAGGTACGGTCGGTGCTGCGGTGGGAGAAGACTTCGACGTAGACCTGGTCGATATCGATGGCGACCGCGACCTGGACGCGATCTTCAGTTCACAGCGGATTTCTGGAAACGACGTCTTTGTGAACGACGGCCTCGGCAACTTCACATTCAGCCAAACTCTGGCTCGTTCCGGGCTCGGGGCGACCCGTTATCAGATCGGGCTGGCAGACGTCGATGGTGATGGTGACGTCGATGTGCTCAATAATATGAGCGACGGTCGGTACATCGATCTGTGGACAAACAACGGCAGCGGAAGTTTCAGCCTGCAGTCGACGATCAGAACGCAGGGACGCAACTGGCGCATCGTGACCGGCGATGTGGACCTTGACGGTGATATCGACTTCTACGCCGCCGGCGAAAACCGGCAGGGCATGTTCCTGAACAATGGCAGCGGTAGTTTCACCGAGTTCGTGAATCCAACGCAGATCAACTTTGACCACAGCGCGGCCTTGGGTGACCTCGACGGCGATGGTGACTTGGACATCTTCCAGGGCCGTGGCAGCAGCATGGACAGCGGCAGCGAGAGTCCGGACAAGGTGTGGTTCAACGGACTGGATCCGGTTACCAACACAGTTCCAGAACTGACAGCCAACGCCGCCGCCGTCAGCGCCAACGAAGGTGGCACGGTCGCGAACAGCGGTACGTTCTCGGACGCTCAGGGCAACAGCACGGTGACCATCACCGCCTCGGTCGGCACGGTCACGCAGAACAACACGACGGGCACCTGGAGCTGGTCGCTCAATGTTGCCGATGGTCCCGCCAGCGGGAACGTCACGATCACTGCGAGGGACAACCAGAACGCGGCGGCGAATGCCACGTTTGGTTACTCGGTCAATAACGTCGCTCCGACGATCTCGCTGAATGGGAATGCGACCGTCAATGAAGGCTCGCCGTACACGCTCAACTTGGGAGCCGTCACCGATCCCGGCACCGACACCATCACCAGCTACCGCATCAACTGGGGGGACGGCACCAATTCGGGACTCATCATCGGCAATCCGGCCAACACCTCGGCGACTCACACCTTCGCCGACGGACCAAGCACTCAGACCAACAACGTCACCGTCACCGACGAGGATGGCAACTTCCTCGCCGGCACCTTGAGCGTGCAGGTGCTCAACGTGGCTCCGACGGCGAACTTCTTGAACAACGGTCCCGTCACTTACGGCCAGACCGCAACGGTTTCCTTCGACAACCAAAACGATGCGTCCGCCGCCGATGCGACAGCGGGCTTCCACTACGCCTATTCGCTGACCGGTGATTTCACCGGAATCACCTACGCCAGCGGCAGCAGCACCAGTGCCACTCAGAATTACGCGGGGCTCAATGCCGGTGAGTACGCCGTTTACGCTCGCATCATCGACCGAGACGGCGGCTTCAACGACTACGTCCAAATGGTGACGGTCAACAAGGCGGACGCGATCGTGACCGTCAATGGCTACACCGGCATTTATGACGCGGCAGCGCACGGTGCGACTGGTTCGGTGGTCGGCGTCATTGATGATGTCTTCGCGAGTGGGACGAGTCTGGATTTGGGCTCCAGCTTCACGAACGCTCCCGGCGGCACGGCCAATTGGTCGTTCAACGGTGGCACGAACTACAACGACCAGAGCGGCACTGTGGAGATCGTCATCGCCAAGGCGGCATCGTCCGTGACCGCGACCGGAGACAGCTTCACCTACGACGGCACGACTCATACCGGCGGCTCTGGCTCGGTGAGCGGTGTCGGCGGAGTCACTGGCGGCGTGACACTCAGCTACTCCGGCGACCAGATCAACGCCGGTTCGTACACAGTCATCGCGACCTACGTCGGAGACGAGAATCACACCGGCAGCAGCGACAGCGCAACGATCACCATCGCCAAGGCGACTTCCTCGGTGACCGTAACCGGCGGGACATTCACCTACGACGGCACGACTCACAACGGTGGTTCGGCGGTCGTCAGTGGAGCCGGAGTCGTCACCGGCAGTGCGGTGTTGAGTTACTCCGGCGACCAGATCAACGCGGGTTCGTACACGGTCACCGCGACCTATGCCGGGGACGAGAATCACACCGGCAGCTCCGCCTCGGCCACGATGACCATTACACCGAAGCTCCTTGAAGCGAGCGCGTGGTCGCAGGGGACAATCAACATCGGCTCGAACGGCAAGATTGTCCTGCATCTTGCGGTCAACGCGGGACAGCTCTACGGATCGGACACGGTCTACAGTCTGTTCAACGGAGCGACCTTCACGATCAAGATCCAGAAGGCCGACGGCAGCGTGACCTACGGGACGCTGACCTCCACCGCCAAGGTCGAGACCGATGGCAGCATCACCATCTCGTTGCTAATGAACAACGACTTGCGTGCTGACTTGTACGACGCCTACATCAACGGCCGAGCGGTCAACTTCAACATGACCGCCACCGCCAACGGAGGCAACTACGCAATCGACGAAAACACGATGTCCCGACTGCTCAACAACGGAGCGTTCAAGTACGTCCTGTAGAGCCTCGGCATCAGGGCGGACTGCCGCCGATTCAACAACACGCGGGCGGGGAGTTCATTCCCCGCCCTTTTTGTTGGTCGTCATCAAAGCTCGGTCCGCCGCGGCGGAGTCGAGCGGGGTGTCCGCTTCGTGCAGTTGTATTCCGGCAGCGGCAGCAAGTGGGACGCTCACAAAGGGATCAAAGCGAATCACTCGAAGCTGTGCCGCGGGACCGATCAACCGATCGCCGGCTGCTGCGTGATCTGAAGCAACGCGGGCTGCTCGACGAAACGCTGGTGATCTGGGGCGGCGGACCCAGAGGGTGCCCCAGGCCGCACTCCGATGAGCAAACAAGGAGACAGCCGCGACCACAACCCCTACGGCTTCACGATGTGGTTCGCCGGCGGCGGAGTGAAAGGGGGCCAAACGATCGGCACGACTGACGAGATTGGCCTGCACGCGGTCGAAGACCGGCTGCACGTCCACGACCTGCACGCAACGGTGCTCGCGTCGATGGGCGTCGATCACATGGAGTTGGTCTACAAGCATAAAGGCCGTCCGGAACTCGCGACGATCAACGAAGGGGTCTTCTGCAACAAGCTGTTCGGATGATGTCCGCGCAATTGTTGGCGAGCGGCTGGGCGTCAGCCCACCGAGAATCCATCCTCTCCACAGCAATTCCCATTCGCACTTTGCGAGGCCAATTCGCGGATTGTGGAGCGAGAATCGTTGCTCGGAGGGCTGACGCCCTGCCGCTCGCCTGATGATTTTTATTCACAAGCGCAGGACATTCGCCGTGCCGTTGGAGTTGACCAGCCGCGTGATCCCGTAGACTCCAACCATCTTGAGTTGTTGTGCTTCGCCGCGCGAATGACAATGGGGGCCGACGTGAAACAAACCGTGACCATGTGCGCCTCGCGGAGAGACAGTCATGCTGGATAGCCGGCTCTGCACCTCGGTGACTTTGCTGCAATTGCTGCGGCAGGGGGGCCGGCCCGAAGCGTGGACACGGTTTGTGAAGTTGTACGCGCCGCTCTTGTTGTTTTGGGCTCGGAAACTGGAATTGCAGGATTCGGATGCCGCGGACTTGGTACAGGATGTGTTGACCGCCGTGGTCACACGGATGCCATCGTTTGAGTACGACCGTGAACAGAGTTTTCGGCGGTGGCTGCGCACGATCCTGTTGAATCGGTGGCGCGACCGTCAGCGGCGACGTGCGGCCGTTGGGATGTTGACGGGGGCGTCTGGAATTCTCACGGCTGCGCGATCCGATCAGCCGGATGAGGTCGCCGAATTCCTGGATGCCGATGAAGCGGAGTATCGGCAGCGGCTCGTCAGCCGGGCGATGCAGTTGATCGAACCGGAATTTCAGCCAGCCACCTGGCGCGCATTCTGGGAGCACGGCGCTCACGGTCGTCCGGCAGACGACGTGGCTCGTGAGTTGGGTGTGACGGTGGGAGCGGTGTATGCCGCCAAATTCCGCGTGCTGGCACGGCTCCGGCAGGAGTTACAAGGGTTCGTGGAGTGACCGCGAGACCGGCGACCGAAAAATATCGCGTAAGGACCGTTCGGCTCGTTCGTACTGGGTGGTTGGAGCTGAATCATGCCGACCGTCGAAACTTGCCCAGCGTTGGAGGAATTGCGTCATGTTTTGGCAGGCGATGCTCTGCCAGAGGAAGCGGAGCGAGTGGCTCGGCACATCGAACACTGCGAGACGTGTGCTCGGTCGCTGCAGAGAATTCAGGACAAGGACACGTTGCTCATCGCGGTTCAAGAGTCCTGGCCAATGCTCCAGGACGCGGTGGACGACGATGAGTTGACACGCGGGTTGATCCAGCGGCTGAGCGATCCGACCGCGCTCTTCGACACAACGGGAAGCGGCGAAGTGACGGTTGGCGAGCGGCAGGGCGTCAGCCCTCCGAGTTGGCTGACATCGTCTC
>SYJG01000292.1 GCA_005798445.1 Planctomyces sp. | reverse complement strand
GCCCTCTCCCAAAGGGAGAGGGGACCGGGCGGGCGTGTCGCCAGCTACGCGCTTGGTTCGCGGGACTACCACGATCTGCTGCGTGAGCGATTGAGGTCGCTGGGAGACTTCTTGCACGACCTACGTCCGGGATGCCGGACACGGGCCTGCGTGGATACAGCCCCATTGCTGGAGCGGGACTTCGCGAAGCTCACCGGGCTGGGTTGGTTTGGGAAGAACACGATGCTCATCAACAAACGGATGGGGAGCTTCTTCTTTCTCGCCGCGCTATTGACGGATGTCGAACTTCAGCCGGACGAGCCGCATCACACGTCGCATTGCGGCACTTGCACTCGCTGTCTCGACGCTTGCCCAACCGACGCCTTCGTCGAGCCGTATGTGCTCGACGCGAGAAAGTGCATCTCGTACCTGACCATCGAACAGCGCGATCAGCCGATCGCAATGGAGCTGCGATTGCAGATGGGGGACTGGGTCTTCGGCTGCGACATTTGTCAGGACGTCTGCCCGTGGAACCGCAAAGCACCCGAGTCGAACGAACCAGCGTTCGCACCACGAGACAAACTGAACCCCGTCGATCTGGAGTGGCTGCTGTCGCTGGATGAGGCCGGCTTCGAGAACCACTTCGCGAACACCCCGATGCACCGCACCGGCCGAGCCGCGTTGCTCCGCAACGCCGCAATCGCACTGGGGAATTCGGGCGATCCGCGAGCGTTGCCGGTGCTGGATCGAGCGTTGCACGATCCCGAACCGCTTGTGCATGAAGCGGCAGAATGGGCGATCAAACATCAGGCGAGCGGGGCGGCGTCAGCCTCCTGGTGAGTCCGCTTCGGAACCGGGGGGCTGACGCCGACCCGCTCGTCATGCCCCTCCAACTTCGCCTGACCGGAGCGACCGTTCTTTTCGCTTCGTGTGGAGCAACCGGCATAACCCGACCGATAAAGCCGAGGAGAGTGTCCTCGCATTGCGCAGAGGGTCGAGGTTTGTCTCGGCTTCGGGCGGATTCAGGCGAAATTCGCCGGTCGTGACGCAGGACGTAGCACAGGAGTCCGGCCTGTGTCCGAGGAGCGAGACTGGCGAGCCGTCGGTCTCCACGATTGGGGGGATCAAAATGTTTCTGCGTACAACGCGCTGGGCTGCGAGCGTTCTGGCTTTGGGGGTGTCGGCAGCGACCGTGGTCGCTCAGCCGCCAGCCGCGCCAACGAATGCTCCCCCGGCATCCAATTCCCTGATCGCTCCCGCCTCGGCGTATCCGCAAGAGGGCGTGAATTACTCGTTCGACGAGAGTGGCAACTTCTACGATGAATTGGACCTCAGCCCACGGTTTCGATTTCAGGCCGATTGGGTCTATGTCACGCGCTCGAATCGTGCTCGTGATCCGCAAGTGGTTGAGGGGCCGAATACGTTTCGGATGCGCGATG
Organism: Planctomyces sp.; assembly: GCA_005798445.1. Taxonomy (GTDB): domain Bacteria; phylum Planctomycetota; class Planctomycetia; order Planctomycetales; family Planctomycetaceae; genus SXKJ01. The sequence goes on along the minus strand of SYJG01000292.1, from coordinate 26,445 downwards.
TGAAGTTCGATTACACGTCGAGCTATCGGCTGAATCTCGCGTTTATGAACGACGATTACGAAGTCGAAGGCTCGTACATGACGCTGGACGGGCTGGGCGGATCGAAACGCGGAACGCTGAGTCGATCCCTCGTCTTCGATGGATCTGGTCCTTACGGCGACGCGATGCTGCCAGCTCAATTGGCGATTGATGCCGACTTGACTCCCAATTTTTTGAACTCGGGAACTTACTTTTCTCCGCTCAACGCCGCCGCGAACAACCTCGATGCCGTGACGGCTCTGAACGATGAGACCAATGAACTGGAAACGCTGCAACCGAACGCCGTGTACTTCGCTCAGTATTCATCCGACTTGCAAGACTTTGAGGTGAACCTCAAGGGACGTCAGCAGCCCGGAAGGCTCTTTCGATTCGGGTTTGGATACCGCAACGTGCGGCTGAGTGAATCAGGACTGGTGCAACTGCGGGGTGTCTTCGACACGTTCGACACTGATGGCGACGACGTGATCACCAACGCTCCGAACAATGCGTTGTCCGACGCGGCGCTGACCGCCGCGGGATTGACCGGAACCGGGACGACCGGCTTCTCCGAAAATCTCTTGCCGGTCGCGCCAGACACGTTGTTGTTCACGTCGAACACGAGCGCTTTCAATGTGCTGAATGGCGTGCAGGCCACGCTGGATGCCACGTTTGTGCAATCCGAGTACTTCGAGTTGGGCGGCTTTGCTCGGGCCGGTGTGTACCACAATGACGCTCGCGGCCGGGTGTCGGAAAGTTATCGAAGCTTCACGGGGACCGGTGTGACCTACTCGCGAAGTTTCAGCGACTCTAAAGATCGAGTCGCGTTCGTGGGAAATCTCGGCATCACGGGCCGATTGGCACTGGGCGAGAACGTGCAGTTGTTCTCGGCCTACGAGGTCAACTTCCTGTCGGGAGTCGCGATAGCCCCGGATCAACTGCGCGGGTTTCAGACCGATCTCTCCGGGACGACCTCGCTGAACCTGCAAACTCACGGCACGGCCCTGTTTCACGGCGGCCGAGTGGGTGTCGAAATCCTGTGGCCGTGATCGACCTTCTCGGATGAGGCCCGCGACGCACTTCGTAACCCGAAGAGGTTGTGATTTTTTCGCCAGCGACCTTGTGTCATTGGTATCTACACAATTCTGCAAACCCCATGACGACGTTTCTGCCCCACCTCTGCGCTCTTCGCTTCTCTGCGGTAAAAGTGACGGGCACTTTCTTATTTACCGCAGAGAAGCGAAGAGCGCAGAGGTGGTGAAAATGCCGACTATTTCGAGTCGTGTAGATACCAATGACCTTGTGTCGGTGGTTCCCGCGTTTCTGCACTACGCGAATTTCGAGGCGTCTCCCTAGTGCAAAAGCGCGGGAACCGCCGAGGTAAACTCGGTGGCGTGAAAAAATCACAACCGCTTCGGGTTACAAAGTGACTCGTGCTCCCGTTTGGCACGGTGATGCCGAATCGTCCGACGACCTCGCGAAAGCCAACGGCAATGTTGCCGTAAAGACGCACGCCAATTTGACTCGCTATGCCGCCAACCTAAGTTCGGAACGGACCACCGGAAGTTGTGTCTTCCGTGGTCGCGTTGGGACGAACTTATTGTGCTGATTGTGCCAAGGAGCACGACATGGCGTTGCGGTCGTGGTTGACGTTGTTGCGCGGAGATTGTGGTCGTCGAAGTCATCCTGGCCGGAGATGCGGCCAGCTACGGCGACTCGGTTTGGTCCAAACGCTGGAGCCGCGCGCGCTTCTGGCGGTGACGTTCACGTTCGCGAACGGGGATCTGACGCTGACGTCCAACGCGGCGGACACGATCACCGTTCAAGCTGTCAGCGGCCAAGTGTCGGTTGTGACTGAGGCTGGCTTGGTCACTGGGATTGGTGCGGTGGCAGCCAAGGATGTTGACTCGCTCGTGATCAACGGCAGCGCGGGCAGCGAAGTCATCGACCTGACGGGAATGACTGACGTGGACTTCACGTCGTTGAGCAGCATTCTGGTCAACGCGGGTGGTGGCGACGATGAGGTCTCCGGTTCGCTCGACATGAATAACGTCATTAACGGCGACGGTGGCAACGACACGCTGACCGGCGGTTTTCTCGGCGACACCTTGGACGGCGGAACGGGCAATGACGTCGTGCTGGGACAGCCACAGGCGCTCTCAGCCATCAGCAACGTTGCAATTGCCGAAGGGAACAATGGAACCAAGAACGCCGTCATCACGGCGACGCTCTTGTATGTCTCGCAAAACACGATCACGGTGGATTACGCCACTCAAGCCGGCACAGCCACATCTCCCGCAGACTACACGGCGACGAGTGGCACACTGACGTTTGCTCCGGGAACCAGGACTCAAACGCTGATGGTCCCGATCATTGGCGACACCGAAATCGAGGGGAGTGAATCTTTCAGTGTCGTGCTGAGCAATCCGATTGATCTCGGTGACGTCGGTCCCGCGGGCAGCGTGGCGCTTCAGCGAACCACGACGGTGGTGACGATCTTCGATGACGAAGTGGTTGCCGGACAATTTGATATCCAGGTTGTGTTCACGGGAGGCCTGACCGCTGCTCAACAGGCGGTGTTCGCGGCGGCCGAGCAGCGTTGGGAGAGGATCATCACAGGTGATATTCCCGACTTCGCGGTATCGGGGTTCGGAACGGTGGATGACCTCGTCATTCAGGCCAGCGGGACCGCGATCGACGGGGCGGGTGGAGTCCTCGGTCAAGCCGGTCCCGAGGTATTGCGTCCGGTCTCGTTCCTGCCGGCAAAGGGGACCATGCAATTCGACACGGCGGACCTAGCCGAACTGGAAGCATCCGGTGATCTGTACGACGTGATCTTGCACGAGATGGCGCATGTGCTCGGCTCTGGAACGATCTGGGCGAACCTGAATCTGTTGGTCCCCACCTCCGGTGGTTCGGACCCGCGATTTATCGGTGCCCAAGCGAGGCAGGAATACAACACGATTTTCGGAGTCAACGAGTCCGGCGTACCGGTCGAGGCCGGAGGTGGCCCTGGCACCGCCGACGCGCACTGGCGCGAGTCGGTTTTTACCGATGAGTTGATGACCGGATTCATTTCGGGAACGACTCGCCCGATCAGCCGCGTGACGATCGCGCAATTCGCGGACTTGGGATACCAGGTCGATCTCAACAGAGCCGACCCGTTCACTCCCGACTTGCGATCGTCCCGTTCCGGCACAAGCAGTTTGAGCGCGGCGAGCCGCAACCGGAATTTGGAGCTTCCCGATGTGGAAGGGGACGTGCTGAATGGCGGCGACGGCAACGACACGTTGCAGGGAGCTGCCGATAACGATCTGCTCGATGGTGGTGGCGATACCGACACACTGATCGGCGGAGACGGCAACGACACACTCTCAGGCGGTGCGGGAGACGACACGCTCAGCGGCGAGAGCGGCCATGACTTTCTGCTCGGCGGAGAAGGAAATGACACGCTCAGCGGAGCGGCGGGCAATGACTGGCTCAACGGCAGCGGCGGAATCGACTTGCTAACCGAATCCGGCGACGTGAGCTTCACGCTGTCCGCGACCAAACTGACCGGCCTGGGAACGGACACGATCTCGAATCTCGAATCCGCAATGCTCGCGGGTGGCGCGGGCGACAATGCGATGATCGTGACCACCTTTGTGGGTAACGTCACGCTGCAAGGGGACTCGGGCAACGACACACTGGTGGGAGGCTCGGCGAACGATTCGCTGTCGGGAGGTCTCGGAGCGGACGTGCTCACTGGGAATGCAGGCAACGACATCTTCGACGGCGATGAAGACGAGGATTTGATCCGTGAGTCGGGGGCCACGAATTACACACTCACAGGCAACATCACGGCGGCGACTCTCGACGGAGCGGGTACGGATACTCTCAGAGAGATCGAGCGTGTCGAACTCATCACAGCGAACACGAACTCAAGCGTGGACGCCAGCGGCTTTGCCGGCAACACGTTGTTACTGGGGGGCAACGGCAGGGACACGCTGATCGGCGGGTCTGGCAATGATTACATCAACGGCCGCAGCGGGAACGATCTGCTGACTGGCAACGCCGGCGATGACACGATGCTGGGACTGAGTGGCAATGACACCATCACCGGGGGCCAAGGCCGCGATTCGATTCTGGCGGGAGACGGCCTCGACAATCTCAGTGGCGGCGAAAACGGCGACACTTTGGATGGCGGCACCGGCAACGACACGCTCGATGGCGGAGCTGGAGACGACAGCCTCCTCGGTCAAGCGGATCGCGACAGCTTGGTTGGTGGCTCGGGCAATGACACGCTCAACGGTGGTCTGCACAACGACACGATCTTGGGCCAAGAAAACGCCGACTTGATCTTCGGCGGTGGCGGGAACGACTCGATCGACGGTGGTGACGGAAACGACCTGATCGACGGCAATGACGGCAACGACACGCTCCGTGGCGGCATCGGCAACGATACTCTGCTGGGAGGTTCCGGCAACGATACGCTCACTGGCGGCGAGGGAGCCGACAGCCTCTACGGTCAGTCTGGCAACGACGCGATCAACGGCGGCAACCACGACGACCTGCTGAACGGCGGCGATGGCAATGACACTCTGTTAGGCGGAAGCGGCGATGACTGGCTGCTCGGCGGCACCGGTAACGACGTCCTCCGAGGCGACACCGGAGACGATCTCATCGACGGCCAAGCCGGTGCCGATCGGTTGGTCGGTAACGGAGTCACCGACGACGTGACGGTCATCGCGAAAGACAAAGATGTTCTCGACGAGGCATTCACCCTCTCGGTGGCATTGCAAACCGCCTTGGAGGTGTGACGATTGATGGGATGTCGCCGCGTCAGCGCGAGTGCGGCGGTACGACAGCGATCACTGCCACGATCACTTTCGCGGCCCCCGCGTGGAGCAACGCTCGCGTGCATTCGTTGGCGGTGGTCCCGGTCGTCAGGATGTCATCGACCAGCAGCACGGTCTTGCCAGCGAGCAACCGACGGCGCGGCCGAACGGCAAAGGCGTCTTTCAGATTGAGTTTGCGATTCGCTGCCGACAAATCCGACTGGTCCGGAGTCCATTTGATTTTGCGGAGCAGCCCACGACCGTGCGGCTTTCCCAACCGCCGAGCCAGCACTCGCGAAATTGTTTCGGCCGCGTGATGCGGACGAAGGAGTCGCCGAGTCCAATGCCGAGGAACCGGGACAACCACGTCAATCTGTTCCGCGTCCAGCTCCTGACGCTCCTGCAACCACACCAAATTGGCCAGAGCGGCTGCCAGAGGGGACTGTGTGGTTCCTTTCGCACGAATACATGTGGTCCTCAGCAGGTCGTCGTACAGTCCCAAGCGGATGACTCGACGAAAGCGAAACCTCAGCGACCGGCAATACGGACAGCCGTCGTCGGTTCGAGCGTGCGGGCCGACGGGGAGTCCGCATCGGAGGCAACGTCGACTCGGCGCGGGCAGCATGCCGTTCGAGCATCGATCACATAGCACCGGCGCGATCGGTCGACCGAAATCACGCCTCTCGTCGAGATCGACATCTCGATGACACAGCGGGCACGACGGTGGAAAGACAAAGCGAAAGGCCGCTCGACCCAGTTGGGTGAGCGGCCAGATGCTTCGACGGATGAGCCGCAGTGTGTCGCTCATTTCTTCGCGAACTGCACATGAAAGCCTTTGACCTTCAGCGCGATACGGAACAGGCTCGTGTCGATCGTCACGTACAAGACATTCGCTTCGTCGCCGATCCCAAACTCGACATTGCTGGGCTTGCCGACCGCCGAGTCTTCGGGTTGATTCGGAACACCTGTCGGAATGAACGCGACCTCTTTGCCGTTGGGATCAATGACCAACACTCCCGGCCGCTTCTGGCCACGAGCAGTGAGATAGACATTCCCTTTTTCATCGATCGTCATGCCATCGCAGCCCGCTTGATCGCCGAAGTCGTAGATCGTCTTGCGAGCACCACCGACCTTGCCGTCGGCATTCAGTGGGAAGGCATAAATCTTCATCGCCCCCGGTTTCGGCTTCTCATCCGAACCGATGCGATCGGTCCCGTTGTCGTGGTCCGCGAGATACATCGTTTTGCCATCGGGGCTGAGCGCGATCCCGTTCGGCTTGCCGACGTCGTGAGTGATTTCCAGTACTGTGCCGTCGCGATCAATGCGGTAAACGGAACGATGTTCGAGCTCACGCGGCTCGGCCCCGACGTATTTTGGATCGGTGAAGTAAATCCGTCCCAGCCGATCGACACAGATGTCATTCGGGGCATTGAATTGCTTGCCTTGAAAGCGATTCACCAACACGGTTCGCTTGCCGGTCTTCAAATCCCAGCGAGCCACTCCGCGGCCTCCAAAGTCAGAACCTTCCGCCGCCAGCAGTCGTCCTTCCGAATCGCAAATTAGCCCGTTGGATTTGTAGCTGTTCTCGGCAAACACGGTCGTCGTCTTCGTCTTCGGATCGAACCGCAAGATCATCCCGTTGTCCTTGCCCATCGGAATGTCGGAAAAATAAATCGACCCATCCGGAGCAACCGCCGGCCCCTCGGTCAGTCCCCCTTCGATCTTCGCCGTCCGAGTGAAAAGGGGTTCGAGCGTCGCGTCGGGCGCAACAATCGCTTCGCCAGTCGGCTTCGGCAGATCTGCCGCGCGGACAACGGCCAATTGGATCGAACACAGACAGATCACCCACAGCCAACGATTCATGGTTGTCTCCCAAAGTGATGCGGAATTCGGACACAAACTCGACTAGCAAGCTATCGCCGGTTCAACGCTCCGACAATGAACCCCCTGCCACATCCAACAACCGGATCAGTCGATTCGAAACGCCCCTCTGGTTGGCCAGATGATTCAGCCATACCACAAGCCCCGTTTGCGGATGAAAGTTCAATTCGTGGAGAACACGTTGCGTTCGATTGCCGGCCTTCATCGCGTAGTGCTCGGCGGGAAGTTGGAAAAACGTGTGGAGTTGAAAGCTCGTTGCGCCGCGCTGAAGGTACTCGACCGCCATGCGTCCGGTCGTGATGTTGCCCGTCGCCGACCACGGCAAAGTAACCCGACGCGTGAGCGTGGGATCGAGCATTGGTTGACTCACGAAGCCCTCGCTTACGCTTTGGGTTATTTTGGTGAGCCATTGATCCAGCATCCGCAAATTGCGGTCGCTCAAGTCCGGTCCACCGAACGCGACGCCGCGCTGGCCGTCGAATTCACGGTTCGGATTGAACAACCGATTCGCGTAGACGAAGAAATCTGGACGATCGGCCGCCGCTCCATGGATCGCGTCGATCATCTCCAATTGAAAGCCGTCGTCGAACAAAGCATTGAACAGCTTCATACCGACTCGAACCTGACCGAGTCCGCTCCGCGCCGCCGACTCTCGCATGAGTTTCGGAACGACGCGCAGCCATTCGAGAATCTTCGCTTGCGCCGCCGCTCGGTCGCTGCCGGCCAGCGTCGGGCTGAAATCCTTTTCGAGCGGCATCGGACTCCCGTCCGGTTGCCAAGCCTCAAGCAACTTCGCAGTCGTAAAGTCATATTCTCCGACGCGCCATTCCGGCTCGTTCGGCGACGGCAAGTGGTACTTGCACGACGGAACAATCAGCGTGCCCGTGCCATTGGCAATTCGCCTCGCATCACGAATCAATTGCAAGTAGGCCTCAAACGGCTGCCACCAGCCGCGTCCCTTCCAAGTGATCGTCCAGCCGGCTTCGCCCGATTGACCGACGATCGGCTCCGCAACCATGCGAGCTTCCGGGATTGCCCAGGCCGACATCGATTGGCGCCCCTGCAGATCCTGCGCGATCACTGTCTTGAGAACGACAAAGCCGAGTCCGGCAGCAACATCTTCCTCGACTTGTCGAGCCGTCATCGACAACTGACCGGACGCTTTGCCCCACGGATTCTTGAGCGGGAACCCGGCGTACTCGGCCGTCATGTCGAGACCGTATTCGTCGAACAGGTACTGCTCGAGCGATGTCGGCAATCCGGCATTTGCAAAGCGTTCGTAATCCCGCTGGACTCGCTGACGCACCAAGTCAGGAGCGGCGAGCGGTTCCGTGACATCGAAACACGATGAAGCCATAGCAAAGACAGCTCCAACACACTAACCCGAAGCGCCAGCGAGGGCGGGCGCTCCAAGCGACGAGGATCGTGACCAGAAGTCGGTGAAGTGTTCGCCCTCGCTGGCGCTTCGGGTTAGTGCTCCATCCGCGTTAAACCAAATCCAACTTGCGATGTCTGCGTTGCGGCGGAGCATTGCACTTCGCACAGGTGCCGTACACCTCCAGGCGATGGCCGCTTTTGATGAAGCCGTGCTGGTTGCAGATTTTGTCGACGATCGCCGAGATCGCCTCGTTGGTGAACTCGATTAGTTCACCGCACTTCGCGCAGATCAGATGGTCGTGCTGAGGGTAGCCGTAGTCGTGCTCGTAGACCTCACTACCATTCGGCCGCGCGACTTTGCGGAGCAACCCAGCCTCTTCCAACAGCTTGAGAGCGCGATACACGGTCGCTCGACTGACGCGCCGGCCGGACTTGTCGCGTGCGACCTTTGCGATCAGATCCTCGGCATCGAAGTGTTCGTGTTGAGCAAACACTTCTTCGACGATGATTGATCGCTCACGAGTCAGCCGCACCCTTTTTGTCAGCAGGAATTCGCGAAACTTTTCGATGGGAGTCAATTCACCCACAAGACACCTCGACGTTGAAGCCAGTCAAGTCGCCTTGCGGAGCAAGGCGGCTACGTTCGCCAAAAGATAGCGGGCCGTGGAACCAGACAACATCGAACAGCGATGTTGCCGAGTTCCACAGCCCGCGAATTTGTGGGGCAGGTTTTCAACCTACCCAGCCGAGTTGTCGGGCAGGTTAATAACCTGCCCCACGATTACGCTTCCAAGTCGATGCCGTGGCTGTCGAACATTTTGACCAGCGCGGCTTCGAGCTTGGTATCGGTGTCGTAGGTGCCAGCGTCGATCTCGGCCTTGATACGGGCCAAGCGTTCGGCGCGTTGAGACGCTTCGGTTCCCTCGGTCAGCTTGCCCATCAATTGGCCGGCGGCGGAGAGTTCGACTTCGTCTTGCGGCACTTCCAACGGCGGCTTGCTGGCGGCGGCCGTTGGGCCGGATGTTGGACGAACTCCTTGAATGGGAGTCGCATTCGTGATGAATCCAGGGCCTCGGACTTCCATGTCGCCTCTCCTTGCCGGACTGGCATCAGGGGAATTTTTGCGGCGGCGACGTCGAGAACGTGCATCATCCTTCTCAGGCTGATCCGTCCTCACGGTGTCGTCACCGTGGGGAGAATGGGCGGCATGGTATCGGAGATTGGAAAAACGGTTCAACGGGGCTTCTGGGTTCCCCGGCTCGATTGGCTCCGACTCGAATGACATATTGATTCCTCAAAGTTGGCGGAGGTCAACGAGCGGGACCGGTCTCGGTCGCAACGTTCCTTGCGAATCGTTCCGCATCCGACGGACGTGGCCTGGTCGCGGCCTCACACGAGGTATCGTCTGCGGCAAAATCCGCCGATGAGCCGGCTACGGGCGAACCTGTCAAACTTTGAGGGCGCGCGGTTCGTCGCGCAGTTTCTGCCGGTTACGACGCAACCCGCATTTTTTCTCCGCTCGCCGCCCGTCCCTCGCCTCACACCCCTGTCAAACCAGCCAAAGTTTGCGGATTGCGTCGCCGATACCACTTGTAAGGGTCGTAGCGCCGGTCTGCGCCGGCGTTGTCTCAGTAGCGAGATAGTTCTCGAACAAGGTGACCAGCATGTCCTTCACCAAATCTCAGCCGACTCGACTTTGCCGGCTCGGCAGTGCGAGCCGTCGACTCCTGCAACGCCTCACCGTTGGCTCGGTACTGGGAACGTCCCTGCTGGGCTGCGCGACCGATCCGGAATTGAAATACCTCGGCAGTGACAAAGAACTGAGCTACTACAAGACCGCCGCGACCACCATCGACTATCCCGCCGTTGACACGCAGACCCCACACGAGGCGGCCTACGCCAAACGGCCGCGCACGGTGTTCGATCGCGAGAAGGAAGAGGTTTGGGAAATCTCGCTCAGCCAGGCGATTCAGTTGGCGATCCAAAACAACAGCATCATTCGATCTCGAACGGTTGCTGGTGCTCCATCGACGATTCTCAGCAGTGCTGATCGAGCACCGTCGTCCTACGATCCCGCGATTCAAGAGACCGGCGTGCTGTTCGGCGGCCGAGGCATCTCCGGCGCGCTGGCGGCCTTCGACGCGCAGTTTGAGACGTCGATGACGTTCGGAAAGTCAGGTTCGCTGCAGAACACGGCGGCTGGCCAGTTCGATCAAAACAGCGACAAAGCGGTCCTGGACTCGAGGCTTTCGAAGACCTTTGCACATGGCGGTTCATTGGCACTCAGCCATGACATGAATTATTCAACTTTGGATTCGGCAGCGGGATTGGCATTTCCATCGTCCTATGCCGGGAGAGTCGTGGCGGCCTATCGACAGCCGTTGTGGGCCGGAGCAGGCACGGAGTTCACACGCATTGCCGGACCAATCTCCCAGAGCTTCGGCGGACTGAGCGGTGTCAATCAGGGCGTCGTGATTGCACGAATCAACCAGGACATCACGTTGACGGACTTCGAGGCGAGCGTCCTGCTGATGCTCAAAGACGTCGAAGACTTGTACTGGGAGCTGTACCTTCGGTATCGCGAATACGACACAGCGGTGACGAATCGAAATAGTGCTTTGCAATCGTGGCGTGAGGCTCATCGGATTCTCGAAGCGGGAGGCAAGCCAGGCTTCAAGCCCTCCGATGAAGCACAGGCACGAGACTTCTATTTCCAGAGCCGCTCGCTCGCTGAGACAGCGCTGTCAAACATCTACTCCGCGGAGATTGCTTTGCGGCGAATTGTCGGATTGTCGGTCAATGATGGCCGCCTGATGCGCCCCAGCGATGAGCCGACCACGGCGGCCTTTCACCCAAGCTGGGAAACCTCGCTGACCGAAGCACTCACTCAGCGTGTCGAATTGCGGCGTCAAAAATGGAACATCAAGAGCCTGGAGTTGCAGTTGTGCGCGGCGGAGAGCCTGACCAATCCCAGACTCGATTTCATCTCGGATTACCAGGTTGCTGGACTTGGTGACGACCTCTTGGGTGCAGGCTCGTCAGCCGTTCCCGGACCATTTCGAACCGCGTATGGCTCGATCACCAGCGGTAACTTCACTGGCTGGAATGTGGGATTCGCATTCCAAATGCCGCTGGGCTTCCGAGCACAACACGCACAGGTTCAAAACATCGAGTTGCGATTGGCGAAGGCTCGTGACACGTTGCAAGCTCAAGAGATCGACATCAGCCATGAAGTCGCTCAGGACTTCCAGAACATCGCGGTGCAGTACACGACGGCACAAACGAACTTCAATCGCTTCCGCGCCGCTCAACAGCGAGTGCAGCTCTTCCGAGCGGAAGTCGAAGCAGGCACGAAGACCTTCGACGTGCTGTTGCGAGCGCTGGGCAGCCAGGCCGAAGCTGAAGTCGCTTACTTCCGCAGCTTGACGGAATACAACAAAGCCATCGTCGCGCTGCACTACCACAAGGGAACGCTGCTCCCCTACGACGATGTCTGGCTCAGCGAAAGCGACTGGACGCCGGAGGCATACCGCGATTCGTTGCGCAATGCGTGGGCGAGAACTCACGCTCACGATGCACCGCATCTCGACACCGAACCGGCTGAGTTTGTGGCTCAACCGGGCTGGCACGCTCAGGAATACGCGGCTCCGAACGGCACGCCTCCGGAGCCTGCCGTGCCGTACGAAACCGAAGTCGAGTTACCGCCGCGACCAGTCCCGGCCACCAAGTAGCCCAGGCCCTTGCGGCCTGGGTGATTTCTCTGCGATGCAAGAATCGACCGACCCACAAGGGGTCGGGCGACAGTGCGAGATCGTCGTGTCCCATCCGATCACGCCAGAATGTCGCGGACCACACGGCACTCGCGTTTGGCGGTCAGAGTTTGTTCTTGCCCGTTGTGGATGTAGGCCAGCTTGGAATGATCCAGGCCGAACTGATACAGCAGCGTGGCTTGGAAGTCATTCGCCGTGACAATGTCCTTCACCGCACGATGTCCAAACTCATCGGTCTCGCCGAAGGTCATTCCGGGCTTGATGCCTCCGCCAGCCAGCCACGTCGAAAAGCCTTGGCCGTTGTGGTCTCGGCCGCAGGTCGCAGGGTCACCCTCCGTCACGGGAAGCCGACCGATCTCGCCGCCCCACTGGACGATCGTGCTGTCGAGCAGGCCGCGTTGCTTGAGATCCGTGACCAGTGCCGCCGCCGGTTGATCGGTCACTTTGCAGATAGCGGGCAATGCCGTGCGGATGTTGGTGTGGTTGTCCCACGGCTGACCCGCGAGGAACAACTGCACGAATCGGACGCCACGCTCGACCAATCGTCGAGCGATCAGGCAGCGCGTGCCGTACTCGCGAGTTTCGTTCTTGTCCAACCCGTAGAGCTTTTGCGTCTCTTCAGTCTCCTGCGACAAGTCGAGCGCTTCCTTCGCCGCCGTCTGCATGCGTGCCGCCAGCTCATACGATTGGATGCGTGCTTCGAGGTCTGCCTCGCCCGGATGCAGTTCGAGATGACGACGATTCAAGACTCGCAGCAAGTCGAGATTCTGATCCTGCAACGACCCCTTCAAATGCGGTGGCGGATCGAGATTGAGAATTCGCGGCTCCTGAGCACGCAGCACCGTCCCTTGAAAGAGCGGCGGCATGAAACCGTTCGACCAGTTCAGCACGCCGTCCACCGGATGTCCGCCCGGATCGCTGAGCACCATGTACGCCGGCAGGCTCTGGCTTTCGCTGCCGAGCGCGTATGTCAGCCACGCTCCCAGCGTCGGCCGACCGGTCACGGCTGGGATGCCCGCTTGCCAGTAACGGATCGAAACCTCGTGCCCGTTGTGCCCGGAGTGCATCGAACGAATCACGCACAAGTCATCGACAACCTGCGCCGTGTGCGGCAGCAGTTCTGAGACCTCGGTCCCGCAATCTCCATGCTTCGCGAAATTCCACGGCGAGCCGAGCAGTTTCTTGCTGGCTCGATTGACGAAGCTGTAAATGACCTCACCGGGATAATCGGTCCCGTTGAACTTCGTGAGCTCCGGCTTCGGGTCGAGCAAATCCATGTGCGCCGGCCCGCCGTGCATGAACAGCGAGATCATCGCCCGCGCCTTGGCCTCGCCCGCGGGCTGCTTGGGCCTCAAATCAAACGACTGCGGCTTGAGCTTCACAGTCGGCGGGACCGCCAGGAGCTTCTCTTGGTTCAGCAACCAAGCCAGCGCGACACCACCGATGCCGAGTGTGCTCCGGGCTAGGAGTTCGCGGCGCGAGATCGAATCGGAAGTCATCATCATTGTGAAGTCATTTCTTTTACGAGTTGTCACGAGGGTTATCCAACCTCTTGCATCGGTCGAATACGGGACGGCGGAAGCGGACGGCCTATCGACTCAAGATGCCGGACCACCTCTTCGGCGACGTCGCACAATTCCGAATACACTTGCCGAGGATCATCGCCGTGGACGCCGGTGATGAAGTCCGGGCATTTGCCGAGGTACGCCTGATCGTTCTCGCTCCAATCGACCCATTTGTGATATTGGTCACTCGTTTTCATCTCGCACCTCGTCAATGGCCTGCTGGACCTGGGATTTGTGATGACGGGTTACGGCCTTTTTCCAAGCCGAGCGACAAATTCCTGGTGCTCCTGCGAAGCCAATCCCTTTTCCAATGTTTCCAGCAACGAGCGCAAATCATTCGACACCAGCGCGGCGACGTTCAGCCACAATCCGGGGAAGACGATCGATCGAATGATCCCGTCGGGCGGACAGGGGACCGTTTGATAGCTGTCGCCCACCAAGCGATGCCAACGGACCTCCCCCGTCTCTAACAGCACGGCGAGGTACTCCTTCACTCCGGCGGCCGCGTACAAGTCTTTCTTCTGATGCAGGTCGTATGACGTGCTGGAGACACAACTCTCCACGATCAATTCCGGTGCCCCGTGCAAATAACGGTCTTCGACCCACGACGCGCCATCCTCCGTGTCGATTCGCAGGTGAACGTCAGGTTGCGGAGCATCGTCGAGCATGTACCAAGTGCAATTCGTCCCGATGTCGCAGCCGGGAGTGAAGGCGAGGTAGTGTCCCAGCCAAAAATTGACCGCGGAATCATTCCGGCCGTGATCGACGCTCAGGGGTGACGGCATGTAAACGACTCCTTCAATCAGTTCCGCGAACTTCACTCCCGGAAGCTGCCGCCAGCGAGCGAGAAATTCTTCGCGCGACAAATAGTCTCCCGCAGTCAACGGCTGCCGTTTGGGTTCGGCGACTAACATGTCTGGACTCCCGATTCACAACGCGAAAATAAATGGTTGAAACTCAGTCAACATATAAGAACTCGTTCGAACTCAGGATAGCTTGGCACAAGTCGGTCAGCGCCTGCAATTCGGGATCGGTGCCCGACGGTGTTTCGGACAACGTCGCGAACTGCTGCCGGAAGAATCCGCACACGGCGGCGAACTCGGGCGGCGTGATCGGGCGGTGGTACGCGATCTGCCACGTAGCGGCGATTTGATTCGCCAACGGCGGCGGAGCCGGACCGGGGAAGCCTTTGTCGGCCGCCCACGCGACTTCTTTGCCGTCGGCGGCTTTCAGTTTGATCGTGATCGACCACGCGAACGAATCGGACGTGACCGACTCGCGGCAGTCGGTGATGAAGTCGAGCGTATCTCCCGCCTGCACTTCGATCGCGGCGACGTTGGCGTCGACCGCTTTGTGCTCGGCGATCCATTCGGCGGCCAGTCCGCTGCGGCTGGAGACGACTCGGCTGCGGACACCATCGCCGTTTTCGCTCGGATGATGCAAGCTGCCAGTGATCGAGACCGTGCCGGCAAGCGGAGCGGTCCAACGGCGAATCGGCGAGTGCTGTTGATCGTTGCCGGTGTGCCCTCCGGCCGCATTCAAGAACGAGTAGCCAATCGTGGGATCGGGCACGACCGATCCCCCCTGCCATTGCGAGCTGGTCCAGTGCGCGAACTTCGTGAACGACTTCGTCCGTTTCGTCGAATCGTCGAACTCGCCGTAGCCGATCTGCCAGAGATCGCTGGGGCGCAACGGCAGTTGGCTAAGGTCGAGTTCACCAGCACGACGCGCCAGCGAGTGGTCCGATGTCGACAACGACTCTGACCCCTCGCTTGCGCGTCGGGCTAGTGTGGCAACGTCCGGCCACGCCGCCGCGTCCTGACGAACACGCGCGGCCAGCGAACCGGCCTGTTTCAACGCGAACTCGCTGTTCATCAGCATCAGCGATTGCGTCGCGACGGTCGATGCCGGGCGTTTGTCGCAATTGCATTCCATCACCGGAGCGTCGAACGCGCGCATCAGTGTTTCTGGTTTGCTGCGTTTCTGTTGAACGTAAACGCTGCGGCGCGACATGTCGTTGACGATGACCTGGCCGACGAAGTCTTCAACCACCGCGACCGGTTTGCCAAACATCGCGTTCGACAACGATCCGCTGGCCGCGAGCACTCGATCACGCATGACTTCGGCCTCCAACCGCCGCACGCTCATTCGGCCGAGCAGCAGGTTGCTCGGATCGACCGCATCGAGTTCCGGCCGCCGCGCGGACGATTGCCGGTAGGTCGCGCTGGTCATCAGCAGGCGATGAAGGCGTTTGAACCCACGATTGATGTCCAGGCGAGCGGGGGGCGTGAGCCCCCCGGTTGGTTCGCTGACGGAATTCGTGGCTGCGTTACCGTTCAATTCACCGAGGGACTGACGTCCCCCGCTCGCCTGGAAAACTTCCGCCGCCAGCCAATCGAGCAGTTCTGGATGCGTTGGTCGTTCTCCGAGTTGTCCGAAATCTCCCGGCGTGCCGACGATGCCGCGGCCGAAGTGGTGCATCCAAAGGCGATTCGCCAATGCTCGCGGCAGCAGCGGATCGCGGCCACTGACAAGATGCTTCGCGAATGCTAGGCGACGGCCGGTCGAATTGATGGATCCATCGTTGATCGGGAATTCGACGAGCTGACCGGGCGGCGTCGCAATCTCCAGCATCGCGGCCTTCACCACATCCTTCGGCTGACGATGATCGCCGCGATGGAAGAGGTGCGTCGGAGGTGGCTCGCCATCTTCTTCAGCGAGGCAGAACAAAAACTCTTCGACCAGCTTCTTGGCTCGCATCTCACCCATGCGCGTGTCGAAGGCTTTCAATTCGTCAGCCTCTTTCGGCAGGTACTGATACAGCACGCCGGGCGAGATGTTGACGCTGGGCCGCTCTTTCAAAAGTTGCTGCTGCTCTGGCGAGCGTTTGTCGCCGGGAGTGTTGTAGGCGTCACGCAGTTTGCCGCGCAGTTCTTCGGGATGCTTGGCGAGTTCCAGTTCGAGCGCCTTCGCCATGTACTCCGTTTGCTTCGAGTTCTTCTCGGCCGCGACCTTCGCGACTTCGGCTTCGATCGCGGCCGAGGCGGCGCGATCGGCGTCGGTGTACAGCGTTTTCAATCGACCTTGCCAGCGTTTCCAATTCAGCGATGGCTCGAAGATCGCTCGCAACCGGTAGTAGTCAACTTGCGAGATCGGGTCGTACCGATGATCGTGGCACTGAGCACATCCGACCGTCAGGCCCAGCAGCGACGAACTGACCATCTTCAACGTTTCGGCCACGACCGCGTTCTTCGCCAAGTCCTGATCGACGGAGCCGTCGCCAGTGCCGTCGGAAACCATGCGGAGGAAACCGGTCGCCGTCAGTCGATCGATATCGGTCGGCGACAGGTTCGCGAACTTACCGTTGAGAAATTCGTCACCGGCCAGTTGTTCGACGATGAACTCGTCGATCGGTTTGTCGTCGTTGAGCGCGCGAATGACCCAGTCGCGATACTTGTATGCCCACGGCCGATCGACATCCGCATTCGAGTAACCATCCGAGTCGGCGTACCCTGCCGCGTCGAGCCAATGCCGTCCCCACCGCTCACCGTAATGCGGCGACGCGAGCAACCGGTCGATCAATCGCTCGTAGGCGTCCGGTTCATTGTCGCCGACGAATTCTTCAACCTCCTCACGCGACGGCGGCAGGCCGAGCAGATCGAAGTACGCTCGCTTGATCAACGTCGTCTTGTCCGCTTCCGGTCCGAACGAGAGGCTGCGTTCCTGCAACTTCGCGACGATGAAGCGGTCGATGGGATTTTTGATTTTTGATTTTTGATTTTCGATTTGAGATTTGAAATCTGGAATCGGCAGCGCTGGTCGAGCGAGTGGCCGAAACGCCCAGAACGAACGTTCCTCGTCAGTGATTCCCAACCCTTTGCCGATCTCGGCCGGTTCGGCGCGAGCAGTCTTCGCTCCCGCCGCGATCCACTTTTCGAGCACCTCGACCTCGCGCGCCGACACCTTCACCTGCCCCGGAGGCATCTCGCCCGATTTGATTCGCTGCAAAAACAAACTCGCGGCTGGCTTGCCCGGCTCGATCGCTGTGCCCGACTCACCCCCTTTGACCATCAGTCGCACCAGCCGCAGGTCGAGCTTGCCCTTCAACTCTTCTTCGGCCCCGTGACAGTCAAAACAGTGAGCCTTCAAAATCGGCCGCACATGAGTTTCAAACGTCATTTCCTGACCGCGACTCGACGGAACCACGAACAGCATCGCCCCGATCACGAGACTCCAAGGAAGCACGGAGAGCAAAGCACGCATGAGGAATTCCTCGAACAACGTTTCGGTGGGAGCAGCAGTTGGCGGGCAATCTAGCGGGAAGCGTCTTGCGACGTCGCAACCATTCTGCACAAGCCAGCGTTTCAACTCAACGTCGAATGCTCAACTACAGGCGTTTGAGCAAGTCGTTCAAATCGAACACAAACGCCTCGTTGATCTCCTGAGGATCTCCAACCAGAGCATTGTTGCCCGATCCGCCGACCAACGTGTCTCGGTCACCACCCCCACGGAGCGAATCGTTGCCTTCTTCACCAAGCAGGAGGTCGTTGCCGCGACCACCAAGTAAGGTGTCGTCGTCCAGCCCCCCCACCAACGTGTCATTGCCCGGCCCGCCGACCAGTGAATTGTGTCCCTCAAACCCAAGCAGGGCGTCGTTGCCTTCTCCACCGACCAAAGTGTCGTTGCCGACCTCGCCGTTCAGAATGTCGTTTCCAAGCTCACCGTCCAGTAGATCGTCTCCGAGACCGCCATAAGCCGTGTCGTCATTGATTCCTCCCAACAACGTGTCGTTGCCAGCTTCACCGAAAATCGTGTCGCTACCAACTCCGCCGGTCAGAAGATCGTCACCCGTTCCACCAACCAAAACATCATGACCATCCTCACCACGAATCGTGTCTTGGCCCCCGTAGGAATACAGCGCGTCGTTTCCTTTGCCACCATCAAGACGATCATCGCCTTCATCGCCGATGATCACATCATGACCATCACCACCTCTCAGAATGTTGCGTCCCAAGGTGCCCGTGTATTCGTAGAGATAGTCGTCGCCCGCTCCGCCTTCACTGGTGTCGTTTCCCTCGCCACCATTGAGCGTATCGCGTCCGACTCCGCCACGAAGTCGATCTTCACCTGCTCCGCCGAAAATCAAGTCGGGCCCAGCGCCGCCGTCGAGGTCGTCGTCTCCACCACCACCATCAACGGTGTCTGAGTTCTCGCCGCCTCGGAAGAGGTCATTGCCTCCATTTCCATAAAATGCCGTTGGACCACTTCCCGCGAAGAGCGTTTCGTCTGCGTCCGAACCCTGAAAATTCAAACGGCCGGTCCACGCCTTGGCATCCAATCGAATCGGTTGTGGCTGCTCATCGCTGAAGAAGAAGTCGCGAAAGAACAATGCTCCCTCCATCCCTTGAAAGCGGTCGGTGCCGACTCCCAGCATCTGACGGTCGCTCAGGCGAATTTGGCCACCTATGGTGTACTCCAACACGATGTCGTCAATGCCCTGGCCACGAAAGTCGTCGTCACCAGCGCCCCCTCGAAAGTGAGTCGTGCCAAACGAGTCTCTCGACGAGATCAGCCGATCGTTGCCATCACCACCATCAAGATAATTCGGTGACTCGGTATTCAGACTGCCGATCAGCGTGTCATCACCACCTTGTCCGTTCAAATACACTGTGCCCGGAAACCGAGATGCGTCGATCCGATTGGCCTTGGAGCCGCCCGATAAATTCGCGAATTCGATCCCTGATAATGTGTCGGTCCCCACGCCTCGCAGTTGCGTTGTGCTCAGCGTGAAATGGACGTCCCCAAATTCAGTGACGTGGTCCTGCCTGCCTCCTCCGCCATCCAGCCGGTCATTGCCCCCTCTGCCAATCAGATAGTCCGAGCCGTTCCCGCCAATCAATGTGTCATTGCCCTCACCACCGTCCAGGGCATTCGACAGATTCGGAGCTTCCGCGAAACACCGAATGCGGTCGTTTCCAAATCCTCCGTAAATGGTCGCACCAAAGGGGACGCTACGACGAACCTCCACGAAATCGTCACTCGTACCACAGTTGATCTCGAGGAACGGAAACGGTCCTGTCGGCAGTAGGTCCGATGAGATCCGCAGCTCTTGTGGATTGATGAACTCTCCGACCTCCGATGTGAGTTCGACTTCGGATCGAATGACGAGTTCTGCGGTTTCATCATCCCAATCGACCGTGATGTCGTTGCCGGTTGTATTCGACACATCAGAAATCGAAATCCCGGAAATCGTGACCGTCACGTTTGTCGGCAGACAGCGCGTTTCAAGGACATCAACCCTTCGAGAGTGAAGATGAGCACGGCGACCTCGACGAAACCGTTTGACGAACTGAGACAACGACAACATGGATGTGTGGACCCTCAAACGAACCAAATTGACAGTCGGACTGAGCTTCAACAGTTCGGGGAGTAGAGCGTCAAAGCCGGGTCACTGACAACCGCAATCTTCGACAGCACTCAAACCCAGAACGATCACAATGGTGACGACGATGAGTTCCGTTGCTGTCTTCACAACCGGCTGTCAGCTCGGTATCGGCCACGCCATGCCCGCCGAGAAGCCACCATCGACGCGCACGACTTGGCCGGTCATGAACGCGGACGCCTCGGAGGCCAGAAAGATGGCGGCACCAACCATGTCTTCGACCTCACCCAACCGGCCGAGCGGTGCGTTGGCCTGGCCCCACGCCAGCATCGTCGGATCGGACCACAGCTTGCGAGTCAGATCGGTCAAGATGAAGCCCGGCGCAAGTGCGTTGACTCGCACGCCTCGCGGCCCCCATTCGGTCGCGAGTCCGCGCGACATCGCCGAGATGCCGAACTTCGTCATCGCATACGGTGTCACGTTCTTCAGCGGCGAGAACGTGTTGAGCGAGTCGATGTGAATTTGCGAGCCGTTTTTTTGGTGGAGCATCATTTTGCCGACCTCAACCGCCATCCAGAAAGCGCCTCGCAAGTTGACGTCGATGATGAAGTCGAATTCTTCTTCCGTGTAGGTTTCAGCCGGCTTGCGCTTGTTGACTCCAGCAACGTTCAGCAGCACATCGATGCGGCCGAACTGGTCGGTGACTTGCTTCACACAGCGCTCGATGTCGCTTTTCTTGGCGGCGTCACAGACGACAGACACGACCGGGTTCGACGGCGAGCCAATCTCGGCGGCGGTTGCTTCCAGCGTGCTGGCTTCTCGACCGGTGATGATGACCTTGGCTCCGCGCGCGGCGAAGCCGGCTGCCAGGGCTTTGCCGATCCCACGGCTTCCACCAGAAACGAGCGTGACTTTGTCGGCAACGGAAAACAGGGAGTCGGTCGTCATGGGATGTTCCTTTTTCATCTTTCGCCCTCCATTTTCCGCCTGCTCATTCCGGACGAGGCCACCAGCAGGTGGAAAATGAAGGGCGAAAGATGAGGACAGATTCGGCGGCGGATTTCATTTCGGTGGCGTTGGGATCGCTCGGATCGTGTTGTAGGCGAAATCGATGTTTCCCGACTTCTGAATCGCTCGCAGAATCTGAGTGTTGATTCGGTCCTGGATCGTCGGCCGCCGGCGCGGGTGAACCAGAAAACGAAGCGTCAGGTCGATCCCGCTGGCAGCCGACCAGGTTCGGACTTCCGGATCGGTCGAATCGGCTTGAATCGACAACTCCGACGACATCTTCTGAATTTGGGCGAATGCGAGCGCGGCGGTCTGTTTGATTTCTGGTTCATCGAGCGCGATGTTGTGCAACAGGTCGCGAGCCTTTTCCCAATCGCTTTCGTAGGTCACGGTGTAGACCATCGAGCACCAGACATACGGAAACCCGCGCGAGTAATTGACCAGCGGCTGCTTGAAGACTTGATTGTTCATCAGCACAACCAGTCCACCGGTCAAGTTGCCGCTGATCGTTGCGGTATCGGCCAGCGGAGTACACTGCAAGAGCGTCGTGTGCGTGAAGGTGATGTCCACGACCTCCCCTTGATAATCGCCGATCGCGACCCAGTCGCCGTTGCGATAGCCGCGTGCCCCCTTGATGAAGAACCACGCGGCGAAGCTGGCGACCAATTCTTGCAAAGCGATCGCCAGTCCAGCGACCGACAGGCCGAGCAGTGTCAGCAGGTTCTGGTATTGGTCCGCGAAAACGAAGACCAAGCCGACGACCGTCGCCAGCGCGGTCAGCAACGACAGCACTTTGTTGAGGTAGTACCGTCGCTGCGGATCGCTGACTCGTCGATTGACGACCACTCGCAACACCAGCATCGTCAACAGGACGGCCGCAAAGATGATCAATAGCCGCAACACTTGCTGCCACCAGCGCCCCAGTTCGCGCTCCTCGTTCAGAGCTTGCGATTCCTTGGCCTTGGCGGTCGCCTCGGCCATCAGCATCTCTTCACGAGTCGCGAGAATCTGGTCAGATAGTTTGCGGCTTTCGTCCGTGAGTTGCTGACGTTCGGACCACAGGTTCTTCTTCAATTCCTCCGACAATCCGCCGTGCATCGACAACTTCTTCTGAACCTCATCGCTGTCCTTGCGGACTCGATTGAGTCGAGCTTGCAGCAATCCGACTTCCTTGCGAAGCGATGCGGCGATTTGTTTGGCGAGGTCCGCTTCCTCGCGGGCGTTTTTCGCTTGCGAAAGTCGCTTGAAGACGGAATCAAACGGAACCGCTGTCTCTTTTTCCGATGATGTCTCGGCACTGCGTTGCCGAAGTTCATCCTCACGCTGCACAAGTTCGAGCGCTTCGTGAGCCTGTTCCGCGAGTTGTTTGGCCGAAGCCGCTTCGGCTTTCGCGTCGGCCAGTTCCTCGGTCGCTGATTTGACGGCGGCTTCCGCCTTCTCTTTGGCTTTTTCGTCATCCGCAGCGACCGCTTCGGCGAGTTGGCCCTTGGCTTCCTCCAACGACTTGGCCGCGGTCAATTCAACTTGCTCGGCCTCGTCACGTTCGAGCAGCCGGCGTGCCAGCTCGCGTTCCGCCTTGGCGAGTGGCGTTTCTTCTCTTGCCGGAACAGACTCCGACTTCGCGGTTGCAGGCTCAGCGGACTCGCGCTCCTGCGCGGCGAATGACGATGCGGCGATCAACCACAAACAGAGTCCAACCAATTCTCGTCGCCACATCGAGATCTCCGTGCTCTGACGCGGGCAGGTTGAAAACCTACCCCACGTCTAGCCCCGCTTCTCCAGCGCCGAGAAGGACCGCTGTGTCGCGCCGGTGTAGATTTGCCGGGGACGATTGATGCGGCTACTCGCGTCGGCGTTTTGCTCGCGCCAGTGCGCGATCCAACCGGGCAAGCGGCCGATCGCGAACATCACCGTGAACATGTTTGTGGGAATTCCCATCGCGCGGTAAATGATGCCGCTGTAGAAATCGACGTTTGGGTACAGCTTGCGCTCGATGAAGAACTCGTCGTGCAGAGCGACCTCTTCGAGCTTTTTGGCAATGTCCAGCAACGGGTCATTGATGCCGAGCTGTCCCAGCACTTCGTCGCAGGTCTTCTTCAGAATGATGGCTCGCGGATCGAAGTTCTTGTAGACGCGATGGCCGAAGCCCATCAGCTTGAAGCCGCTGTTCTTGTTCTTGGCCATGTCCACATACTTCTTGTAGTCGGCTCCGTCGTTGCGAATTTGCTCCAGCATTTCGAGCACACTCTGATTCGCTCCGCCATGGAGCGGTCCCCAGAGCGCGCAGATGCCGGCCGAAATCGAGGCGTACAAATTCGCCTGGCTGCTGCCGACGATGCGCACGGTTGAGGTGCTGCAATTCTGCTCGTGATCGGCGTGCAGGATCAGCAACTTGTTGAGCGCTCGCACCCAGACTTCGTTGACTTTGTAGTCCTCGCACGGGATCGCAAACATCATGCGCAGAAAGTTCGCGCAGTACGACAGTTCGTTTTGCGGATAAATCGTCGGCTGCCCGATCGACTTCTTGTAGGCATAGGCCGCGATCGTTTTGGTTTTGGCGAGCAGCCGGATGATGTCTTGGTCGGGATCGTCACGATCGACGTTCGGATAAAACGTCGAGAGCGAGGCGACCATTGAGGACAGGACCGCCATCGGGTGTGCGGTCGGCGGAAAGCCTTCGTAAAACTTCTTCATGTCCTCGTGGATCATGCTGTGCCGCGTCAGCTTCTCGCGGAAGACGCCGAGCTGTTGCGGATTCGGCAGATCGCCGAAGATCAGCAGGTGCGCGACTTCCACGAACGAAGCGTTCTCGGCCAAATCAGCGATGTCATAGCCCCGATACCGCAGGATCCCCTCTTCGCCGTCGATGAAGCAGATCGAGCTTTTACACGCCCCGGTGTTGCCGTAGCCGGAATCCAGTGTGATCGCCCCGCTTTTGGCTCGCAGGCTCGTGATGTCGATACCGACCTCCCCTTCGCTGCCGACGACAACGGGCAGGTCGTAGTCTTTCCCATTCAAAATCAACTTCGCGTTGTCCATGAGTCTTCCGAATTCTTTCTCGTTGAGCCAACCAGGCGAGCGCTGCGTCTGAGCGGAACGGTTCCAACTGCGGACATTGTGGTGGCCGAGCCGCGATTTTTCCAATCCGCACCGCGGATGAATTCGCCGACAGTTGGTGGGGCTGGCGACTCCGAATCCACAACGGCTCGTCGTCCCGCTACAGTCCCCCGCTTTCCAATCATTCCTGGCGAGGATTCGCGGCCGATGGCAGTGTTGATGCAGATTCTGAAGGCGTGCAAGAGCTACGGCGAACAAGTGCTGTTGGACAACGCCGAAGCCACGCTTTCCGATGACGTGAAGGTTGGCTTTGTCGGCCGCAACGGGGCGGGTAAGAGCACGTTGCTACGCGTCCTGCTGGGGGAAGAGGAACTCGACAGCGGTGAAGTGACCCGTCATCCGAATCTGAAGATTGGGTACCTGCGACAACACGATCCGTTCTTGCCCGGTGAATCCGCTCATGACTTTTTGATCCGAGACAGCGGGCAGCCCGAATGGAAATGCGGCGAAGTCGCCGGTGAATTCGAGCTGAAAGGGGACTACCTCGAAGGCCCGGTCTCGCGGCTGTCGGGCGGGTGGCAGACGCGCGTCAAACTGGCGGCGCTGCTGCTCCACGAGCCGAACCTGTTACTGCTCGACGAGCCCACCAACTTCCTCGACTTGCGCACGCAGATCTTGCTCGAACACTTTCTGCGGCACTTCAAAGAGGCCTGTCTGATCGTCTCGCACGACCGGGCGTTTCTGAATGCGACCTGCGACCACACGCTCGACCTGTCACGCGGCAAGCTGATGATGTACCCCGGCAAGATCGACGCCTTCCTGACCTACCAGAAGGAACAGAACGAACACCTTCTTCGCTCGAACGCGGCGATCCAAGCCAAGCGCCGCGATCTGGAAACGTTCATCGCCAAAAACAAAGCTCGCGCTAGCACCGCCACGCAGGCGCGGTCCAAATCCAAGCAGCTTGAACGTCTGGAACTTTCCGACATCGCGACCGACGAGCCGACGGCCTACATCCTCGCGCCCATCGTCGAGCCACGACAAGGCCCGGCTGTGCGTTGCAAAAATCTGACGATCGGTTATCCCGAACGCCAAGTCGCCATTGGCATCGACGTCGAGATCGACCACGGCTCTCGCGCGGTCATCGTCGGCGACAACGGACAAGGCAAGACCACGTTCCTGCGGACGGTGGTCGATTCGCTCAAACCGCTTGCTGGCGAGGTGAAGTGGGGCTTCGGGTGTTCTGTCGGCGTCTACGCTCAGCACGTCTACACCAGCCTGCCCGAGAAGGACACCGTTCTGGAGTACCTCCAATACCACGCGATTTTTGGGACAACGACACAAAAGATTCTGAATGTCGCCGGTGCGATGCTCTTCCGAGGCGATGCCGTTCAAAAACGAATCTCGGTCCTGTCGGGAGGCGAACGAGCACGAGTCTGTCTCGCGGGGCTGTTGCTCTCGCAATACAACGTACTCGTCCTCGACGAACCGGGCAATCATCTTGATGTCGACACGGTCGAGGCGCTCGCTCAAGCGATGATCGACTACAAGGGGACGGTGATCTTTACGACCCACGACCGACACTTCATGAAGCGGGTCGCCACCTGCGTCATCGAAGTCCGCGACGGACATGTGACCAACTACGGTGGCGGTTACGACGCTTACCTCTACGCTGTCAACAAAGAGATCGACGACGGCGAGCGTGAACTGGCAACGCGACTCAGCAAAGCCCCACCGACCGTGCGCAACACCCCAGCCGCTCGCGCGCCTCGCCGCGATGATCGAGCGATTCGCAAAGAGATCGCCGCTCTTGAGAAAACCATCGCACGTCTCGACGACCTGAAGAAAAAAACCAACAGCCAACTCTT
The DNA here is from genome assembly GCA_005798445.1 of Planctomyces sp. Lineage (GTDB taxonomy): Bacteria > Planctomycetota > Planctomycetia > Planctomycetales > Planctomycetaceae > SXKJ01. The sequence continues at coordinate 705 of SYJG01000292.1, read as the reverse complement.
GGCAACGTGCGACGCCGCCGAATCTCTGCGTCTGCACAACGAAGTGACTGCCCTGACCTCGCAACTCGAAGAGGCCGAGGAGCGATGGTGCCAGCTACAGGCCGAGATGGAAGAGTCCGAGTGACCGATTGGATCCGCTTCGGCCGCTCGTTGAACACGCCAGTCGACAGGACAATCAGGCCCATTCCGACAGATGGCGACCGTAGCACAACGGCAGCGGGCGACCGGCGTTGTCGGGTAGCTCCTGCGTGTAATCGATCCCCAGATGGTGCAGCAGAGTCGCGCGAATGTCGTCGGGATCGAGCGGCCGATCGACGGGGTACTCGGCCTTGCTGTTCGTGGCTCCGATCACGGCACCGAGCGGACCTTTGCCGCCAGAGATGAGCATCGACATGGCGGCGGGATAATGGTCGCGACCGAACCGGCCGGGAGCGTTGTTATCGACACGAGGCGTCCGGCCGAACTCGCCCGTCACCAGCAGCAGCACCTTCTTGTTCAGACCGCGCTGATGCAGGTCTTCGATCAACGTTGATACCGTGCGATCGTAAAACGGCAGACGATCGCGCAGAAGATGTCCCTGAGATAGTTGAAGAAGTAGGCGGTTCCTCCGTCGGGGATTACGTTCCCCGATGGAAGTTCAAGTCAAGAACGGAGGAACCACCATGGAACGACAGTACGGGACAGGAAATGGACGGGGCAAGACAT
>SYJG01000291.1 GCA_005798445.1 Planctomyces sp. | reverse complement strand
CACAAAGAACGGCTGGCGATCGAACGCAGCGAGCATCCCACCGCGATTCGCTTTCATCGAGCGTGCAGTTGGATGAGCGAAGTCGAACAGCTTGATCCGGTTCGCCACGCCGACCAAATCCTGCTCCACCAGTGGATCGCCTTCAACGCGCTCTACGGCCAATGGGATCAAACCGCTCTGGAACCCGCCGCCGATCGCCGCAGTTGGCAAGCGTTTCTTGGTCAAGTCCACGCGCTGGATCGCTCCTGCCATCTGGCCTCCGTGCTCCAGGACCACAAGCCGCTGGTGCTCTGCATTTTGGAAGACGAATACCTCAACCAATACTTCTGGCAAGACCCCTCCGCGAAGTCCGCCAGCAGAGCACGAAACGGCCGGCACAAGGCACAGAGTTGGTATGTCGAAGGCCGCTGGCTCAACATCCTGGAGCACCTCGTCACCAGAATCTATTTGCTCCGCTGCCAACTCACCCACGGAGCCGCCACCTGCGGCAGCCGCCTGAACCGCACCACTTTGAAACACTGCCGCACCATGATGGGCTGGCTGCTCCCCGCCATCCTGCAAGTCTGGATCGACCACGGCTCCGATGAAGACTGGGGACCAATGTGCTACCCGCCGGTGACGATGATTTCCGCCGTGCGCAACGGCAAATAGGACCACGCTTGAGTTCACAGTGCGTGACGAAAGCCGTTGTCCAACCACGATTATTGAGGGACTCCACAATATCCGTGGTTGGACATTGCAATGGTCAATTTGTGGTCGCGCCAAGTTGTGGGCCTGCATCTCCAAGGGCTAATAAAAAACGGCGGCACCACACGGGGGCGACCCGTGTGGTGTTCGCCGAGGGCGGGGGGACAAGTTAGGCCGATCGGCGTTTTCTCGTGGGATTCGATGACTCTGACTTCATCCGCTGTTGGATGCGGCGGACTGTCATGACTCCGCAGCCGACATGGTTGGCGATCTGCTTCAGGCCGAGCCTGTCTTCGAGCAGTAGTTGCTTGACCTGCTCCTGCTTCTCGTGGCCGATGCCAGACCTTCTGCCACGGTTCGGCTTCCGACCTTGTGCAACGGCTTCGCGGAACTCGTCGCGATGCGCGAAATCGTAGGCACGGCGGATCGTCGGCATCCCAATGTCCCAACCGAGCTTCTTCAACTCCGGCTGGATGTCCTCGAACGCCAGCTCCTTTTCGTCACGCATTTGGGCGACCATGGGAGCGATCTGCTTGTAACTGTCTCGTGGTGCCCGTGGCCGGGATGCCATTGATGAGTCCTTTTTGGGCTTCTTCTTGGGCCGCTCGCCGGTGTCGGCGAAGTGCAGGATTTCGGCGACTCGTGACCAGATCAGCCCATACGCGGCCCCGATCGAATTGACGCTGTTGCCCTTGTCACGAAGCTCCTTGAATTCAGCAGCCAGCCGTTCGTACTGCGGGACTTCGTCGATGACGATCTCAACGTAGTCCGTCGGCTGATCTGGCTGCTGCGCCGCGAATTGCCATGCGGTTTGGTTATCTTGATCGACTCGCTGACCGGCTTCGGCAATGAACGCAGCAATGTTCGGGCGGAAACGTGCAATCCACGGTTGGATTTTTCGGCCACTGGCGTCACCTTCGCGGACCTCAATCGGCCCAGTCAGCTTGGCCAGGATCGGTGCCGACAAAGCCACGTCTTCGGTGAGCAGGCCGTGCAAGTCTTGCAGCATCGCCTCGACATCGACGGGCGTCATGGCTTGCGGCGCTGACTCGCGAACCTCCGCGTCTTTGAGCTGTTGTTGCAGCTCCTTGATCCGCCGCTCATGCTGCCGGAGTTTGGCAACGAGAGCATCAAGCCCGTCTTCAGGTTCCCGATCGAACAGATCGGCGAGCCGATCTCTCAAGGATTTTACTCGCTTCAGTTCCGCGAGGATCGGCTGCGTGTCCTGCCGGGGGCGACGAGCTTGTTCGGCGAGGCAACGATTGGCGTCGGCCAAGGCGGTCTCGATGACCTCCTTCGTTAAGACGTGCTGTCGCACGAAACCGAGGATCTTGTCGTCCAAAAGTTTGACCGACTTGTACGTTCGCAGTCGGCAACCCTTTCCATGATTGCGCCCATTCGAGCAGAAGAAGCTCGCGTATTTGCCCGTGCGTCCCAACACCAAAGGCTGTTGGCAGTCCGCGCAATCGGGCCGGATCAGCAGCGTGGGATAGACCTCGGTTCGATTCATCTCGCGCTTGGCCGCACGTTTGGCCTCGATGGGGGCGTACGCCTCACTGCACACCTTCAGGCGCTGCTGAGCCTTCTCGAAGAGTTCGTCAGAAACGATCCGCAAATGCGGCACTTCGCGCCGCTGCCACTCCTCCTTGGGAAGGTCGATCACCGTCACCGCCCCGGTCACCGGATCGTGCTTCCATCGCGTCTTGTTGTCGAACTCGATCCCGATGTAAGTCGATCGAGTCAGTAGTTGCACGATGCAGAGGGGGTCCCAGGTATTGCGGCCTTTCACTCGCAGGTCGTTGAATCTCCGAGCGATCTTCTGTGGACTCTGTTTCTCGTCCACGAACAATCGGAAGGCTTCCTCAACATGGTGAGCGGTGGCGTCGTCGATGACCTTCTCCGACACCAATCGGCCGTTGGAATTCACCACGGGCGTGCCGTCGGCGTTGAGCTTCCGCACCAACTTATGGCCGACCGATGGAGGGCGAATGTTCTTTCCCTTGGCGAAAGCGTCCTTCATGCCTCGGTACACCTTCGCACGGAGCTGCTCCACGAACATCTCGTGGAACATCGCGAACAACGTCAATTGCTGCTTAGAAAACGGCGTGTCTGAATCAAAACCGTCGGCCGCGCCGACCATTCGCTTTCCAGACGACTCGATCAGACGCCCCAGATTCAGTGCCTCGATGACATCGCGGCTGAAGCGGCCGATTTCGTCCACATAGAGAACTCGGCACAACGACGACTTCGACTCCATGAGCCGCTTGCTCAACTGATAGCCACGCCGGGCCGCGATGGTTCCACTGACCGCGGCGTCGGCCAGCACGAAGTTCCAAGGAATGAAGACCCGGTCGCGAGCCGCACGCTCCAACACATTCTTTAGTTGCTGGTCGAGCGATCGCGGATTGGAGTTGTCACAAGAAAAGCGGAGGTAGGCCGCGCCGATTTGAACCGAAGGCTGACCTGCCGGCCCCCAATCCGGAGCTTCGATGGTCCCCTCCAGAAACCGTCGCTCAAGGCCATCTGCCATCGGTTGAATCACGGCGTCCGAGGCAGATGGCAACAATCCAGAGGCCACCAATTCAGGCCACAGACGTGTCTGGTGCTCCAGATACGTTCGCGCCAAATCTTGGCGCGAAGACTCGTCGGGCAATCCGCGATCAATCTTCCGCCGCCGTCCCCGCCGCTTCGGGACATGGCTTTCTTCAACTTCAGGACCAACAACGTACTCTGCACTAACTTTCTTTGAATCTTTCATTTCAAGATCTACCTGACGACCGGTCTTCCCAAGAAAACCGATAGAAAGGCTCGACAGAGACCCTCAGCCCGCCGTTCTACTTGCGTGCCGCGACGATCGAGTAATACTCGTCCGCTGTAAACTCCAGCACCCGGCTAACCACCGAATGCAAAAGTCGCGTTCCTGTCAAATCGTCAAGAAATGTATGTCGCCGGTCCGCGTGACGAGCCTTCTGTCGTTCGGCAAACATCCGTCAATCCGCGTTCCCGACAAATCGAGATTCAATTCCGAAAGGCTCGTCACGCGGAGCGATGACGGCTACGTAATTGCGGCTTCGCTCCATACACTGACTGGCCTATGTCCTCTCAGAAACTTGATCTGCCGATTATCGAGCATCCCGACCGCGACCCTTTAGCTGGGTTACATCCTCCAGCGGAAAAGTCGCGCCGTCCGCGCCCCTTGCCGATGACGATGGCCGAGGCTCGTGAACGCGGCTGGAACGAACTCGACGTCGTGTTCGTGACGGGCGACGCCTACATCGACCATCCCAGCTTCGCGATGGCGATCCTCGGCCGAGTCCTCGAAGCGGCCGGCTTTCGAGTCGGCATCGTCAGCCAACCCGATTGGCATTCGTGCGACGACTGGCGGACGTTCGGCAAGCCTCGACTGTTCTTCGCGATCAGCGCGGGGAACATGGACTCGATGATCAACCACTACACGGCCAACCGAAAGGTGCGCAACGACGACGCGTACTCGCCGGGCGGCCGCATCGGCCTGCGACCGGATCGCGCGACGCTCGCGTATTGCCAGCGCGCTCGCGAAGCGTACTCCGGTGTGCCGGTCATCGCCGGCAGTGTCGAGGCGTCGTTGCGGCGGCTCGCTCACTACGACTACTGGAGCGACAAGGTTCGCCGCTCGATCCTGCTCGACGCGAAGCCCGATCTTGTCGCGTTCGGCATGGGTGAGGAAACGATTCTGGAAATCGCTCGGCGACTCGACGCCGGACAAACGGTGCGCGACCTGCGGGACATGCGCGGCATCGCGTATGTGCTCGGTGCCAAAGAAAGCACCGAACGCTTCGGCGACTCCGTTCATTCCCCTCTCCCTTCGGGAGAGGGTGGCCGAAGGCCGGGTGAGGGCTCGGAGACGATCGACTCGCACTCACCAGGTGCAACGACGTCAACCGTTGATCGCATCCCTCACCCTAGCGCTCTCCCAAAGGGAGAGGGGACCGCGGCATTCCTCATGTTGCCGAGTTACGAGGCCGTCGTCGCCGACAAGCCCACATTCGCCGAAGCCACGAAGCTCATCCACAACGAGACGAATCCGTACAACGCTCGCGGGCTGGTGCAGTTTCACGATCGGCAGGCCGTCGTCTGCAATCCGCCGTGCTTCCCGATCTCGCAAGCGGCGATGGACGCGATCTACGCGCTGCAGTACACGCGATGGCCGCATCCCAGCTACAAGGAT
>SYJG01000290.1 GCA_005798445.1 Planctomyces sp. | reverse complement strand
TGCGCCAGTCTGTTCCGTCTCCCGCGTATCGTTGAACTGGTCTCTTCCCTCACCGGAAGACGACACGAATAGCAGCCTGCTCGTGAATTCCGTCCCAACTCCCCTTCACCCATTTGACAAACCGCCACATAGCAGCGAGTGGTCGCTCACGAACAACCACTCGCTGGCGCGTCGTGCTGAATTCTCCGCACACCCAACAAAAACCCCCGCACGGGCATTCGCCCACGCGGGGTTTTTGGAGTCTTTCAATGGTCACAGCCAGCGTTACTTGCCGGCCAGCGGCTCTTTCTTTTCGGTGATGACCGGGTAGATCGGAGCCATGTCCTTGTTGAGTTGGACGTACTCTTTCCAATTCTCCGGCAGGTTGTCTTCATGGAAGATCGCTTCGACCGGACATTCCGGGACGCAAGCTTCGCAGTCGATGCACTCATCGGGGTTGATGAACAGCATCGCCTCCCCTTCGTAGAAGCACTCGACCGGGCAAACGACCACGCAATCGGTGTACTTACAGTTGAAACAAGGTTCGGCAACGATGTGAGCCATGATCTCCCTTTTGTTCACTCGCCGATTGTTTCGCCGAATCGGCAACCAAGATGCAGTTCCAAACACACAGACTGGTGATCGGCCGCCGCATCGTTCGGCCACAGTCTTTTCTCCGTCACTCGCGGAGATTTTTGCCCTCACCCAAGGTCAGCACCTCGTTGATCCAGCGAAGGCGGGGCGATGTTAGGTCTGCTCAATTTGAGTGTCAAGCACGGGATTTTGTGTGTTTTGGTGCGGTGGCGTCGGAAGATAAACCGCCTCGCGACAGGTCCAGTTGAGTGCGGCGCTAGGTACCAGACGACTATCATCACCCGACCAACCTGAGACCGTTTCTCTCGAAGGGCTGACACATGGCGAACTCCTCCGACGCGAATCCCGCGAGTTCCAATCCGAAAATTTCGGCGACTCCTGTGGCCCCGATTCGTCCCGCGAATTCGTCGATCAATGAGACCGTATTGATGCCCACATCCTCCGGCGAAACTTACTCGCTCAACGACGCGAAGCCGACCTCGTCGTCGGAACTCGACTGGAACGCGGCAACCGCACTCGTATCGAGCCGATCGGGTTCCGAACACGTCGCGTTGGCGAAGCGGTCGGCCAAAAGATCCGGCTGGGTGTTGGTCGGTTGCAATCTGCTGGTGTTTGTGTCCAGCGTCTGCGTGATGGTCCTGGAATTGACCGCTTCGCGGCTGATCGCGAAGCATGTGGGGAACTCGCTCTACACTTGGACCTCGGTCATCGGCGTGGTGCTGGCCGGAATCACGATTGGCAACTTTTTGGGAGGCTGGTTGGCAGATCGAGCTGCACCGAGCAAGCTGCTGAATTGGTTATTTCTGATCGCCAGCATTCTGTGCATGAGCGTACTGTGGCTGGATGGGATCGCCAGCAATCAACAGCGTCCGGAAAGCATGGGCTGGCCGACTTGGGTCGTGTGCATTGTCGGCATGGTCTTCTTCTTGCCGTCGATGTCACTGGGCACGATCTCGCCGGTCGTCGCCAGTTTGGCGTTGTCGCAGAGCCACAAAGTCGGGAAGACGGTTGGCAATGTTTACGCCTGGGGCGCGCTCGGCTCGATCATCGGTACGTTCTTGGGTGGCTTCGTGCTGATCGACACGCTCGGCACCCGAGCCATCGTGGCGCTGGTCGCCGGCACGCTGGCCGCAATGGGATTCTTCTCGGCCGGAAGTCAGTGGGCGTTTCGGTCGGCAGTGCTGTTCGGCTGGATGCAGTTTGTGACGTGGCTTGGGCTTTTCTCCGCTGCGACTGATGCTGGACTGCGAGACGTTTTTGCTGAAGTCGCTGAGTTCACGACACCAGCCGTCCGTAAAGTCCAACTCGACGAATCTCTCGGCAAGGGTGAGAGCATCCTCGATCGAGAACTTGACTTGAAGATTCAGCGAGACGCTGTTGTGCGGAAGTGGTCACTCTTCGGTCAGCGATTTGGTCGCCAACTGCACGAACTCGGACTGACGCTCGGTCTGCGCGAAGACAAGCTCGACGAATACCACGACGAGAGCAACTACTCGTACATCAACGTGAGAGAGGACAATGACAACGGTGAGCGCATCGCGGTGCTCAGGCTCGACAAGTTGGTCCACAGTTACTTTGTGCTCGATAACCCGACGAAGCTGAACTACGAATACGAAAAAGTTTACGCGGCCGTCACCGAGCAAGCGGTCGCGACGTGGGACCGCTCGACGACGGTGTCGCTGACTGATGTACGCCGCGAGGTCGAACAGCATCGGCAAGCGCATGCCGTTCAACTCCCGCCGGAAGTGGGCCGCGCCGAAGGCCTCGATGCGCTGGACGAGGCCGCGAGAGAAGTGCTCGAAGGCGACACGCCGACCGAGCCGAAATCGAATCAGGCTGCTGGCTCGTGGTCGTTGGCGGAGATCAGCCGGCAGTTGCCGTCGTGGGTGTCGTTCGATGCCGAAAAACAAACACTGTCGCTGCGTGGTGGGATGACTCCCGAACTGCGAAGCGAACTGCTGCGGCGGCATCCGTACGGGAACTATTGGCAGGCGGTGGAACGTTTGAGTGAGATGACTCGCCGAGGTGACTGGGGCGACTTCGGTTCAGTGCCGCTGACGAGTCTGCCGAAAGGCGTGGCGATTCCAGCCGTGCTCAAAGAAAAGGTGATTTACGACCGGCACCTACAATCACTCAATGCGTACCGCGCGCTCAATATCGACGACATTCAGACGCTGTTGTGGCTCGGCGACCTCGAGGCCGTGACGTACCGCGAGGCCGTCGAGCGGCTGTATCGCCAATCACGCCGCATCGGCACGTTGTTCCTGGGTGGCGGCGGATTCGTGTTTCCGCGCTGGATCGAGTCGATGTTCCCGCACGAGCCATTGATTCACGTTGCTGAACTCGACCCCGGTGTGAAGGCTGCCGTGCAGGCCAAGATGGGCTTGCCGCCCGACGGCGAAACTCGCGTGCAGACGACGATCGGAGACGCTCGCAACTTCGTCGAGGACCGCGTGCGCTGGAACGCCGAGGCGGTCAAACGAGGGGAGAAACCGGTGCTTTACGACTTCGTCTTCGGCGACGCCTTCAACGACTTCAGCGTCCCCTGGCATCTGACGACAAGAGAGTTCTCCGAGAAGATCGCCTCGCTGCTGCACCCGACCGAAGGGATTTATCAGGTCAATCTGATCGACATCTACCCGCGCACCGAGTTCCCCGTTGCAGGCAAGAACGCCGACGGCACGTACCATCAAATCGAGGGGGACATCCCGGAAGTGCTGACACGGCTGATTGTCGATGCCGGCAAATGGGCCGGTGCTCCGGCACCGTATGAAGGATTGGAGGTCTCGCAGACGGACGATTTTTCGGGATACCGATTGGCGGTGCGCGGCGTCATGTCCGATCCGTTGCGCGACCGGCTGCTCAAAATCGGTGAAGGGAAACCGGGCTTCGCCGTGGCTGTGCAACAACTTTACGACAAGTCGCACAAGCAACTCACCGGTCGATTCCTGGGTGCTTACGTCCGCACGATCTCTTTCGTGTTCCCTTACGTGTATGTCTTCAGCAGCAATGTTGGTTCGCCTCAAGCCATCCGTGACACATTTGTGGTCATCGCGTCGAAACGCAAACTCGATCTGACCGACCTCAAGCAAGCCAGCAGCCACTGGAACGGGGCACCGTTCGCCACTTTGGAAACATCGCCCAATGGAGAGCATCTCGCGAGCGGCCAGATGGGTGAGATTCTCGCCAATGCCTACAAGATGGTGTTGACCGACGACTTTGCTCCCGTGGACAAATTGCTCAGTAAAGTGTTCGACGAACGCTGAAGACAACGAGTTAGGGGCCAAGTGTCAGTCAAAGGTAGTCACCCGCGTGTCAGTCAACGGTAGTCAGTGGTAGAAGGAGATTCTTTCAAGGGCAATGGAGATGGTTCAAAAAGTCGGTGGAGAATGTTCGTCGCGGAATGGTGTCGCAGGTT
>SYJG01000289.1 GCA_005798445.1 Planctomyces sp. | reverse complement strand
GGGCGTCAGCCCTCCGAGTCCGTCGTTTGAGCGGAAATTCCACTCTCGGAGGGCTGACGCCCTGCCGCTCGCCGACACAGTTTCCTTTGCGGGTCTACTTCGGGGCGATGGAACCCTCATGGGATGCCAGCCGTGCTTGCATGGCATCTCTCGCTCCCACAACATCTGCCCATCGTCTGCTTTCTGTCTCCTGCGTTCTCCCAACTGACTCACCATGCCCGAACTTCCCGAAGTCGAAACGATGGTCCGTGGGATTCGCGATGCGATGACCGGGCGGACTCTTCGTGAGTTGCGGCAGTGTCCGTGCAGTTGCCGGCCGCTGACGTTGTCACCGTTGTTCGCCGAGATGGCTCGACGGGCCAAAGGACAAACCGTGACGGCTGTGCGACGAGTAGCCAAACGGGTCGTGATTGATCTTTCGAGCAGCGACTCGTTTGTGATCGAACCGCGCATGACGGGATTGATGCTGATCGCCGACCCGCCCGATCGCGAGCACTTGCGACTCGAATGGCGCATGGCGGGCGGTGGTCGGACTCGGCAGACCAAGTCGGTTTGGTTTTGGGATCGCCGTGGTTTGGGAGTCGTCCGGCTGTGTGATCCGGAAGAACTGGCTCGACGGTTGGGAGGAGAGGCACTCGGCAAAGACGCGCTGCTGCTGACGGATTCGGACTGGTACGAGGTCTGTCAGCGCACGGCTCGGCCGATCAAGGTCGCGTTGCTGGATCAAAAACTCGTGGCTGGCATCGGCAACTTGTACGCCAGCGAAATCCTGCACGAGGCTCGTCTCTCGCCAGTGCGGCCGGCGTCGAAAATGACTCGCGAGCAAGCTTGCCGATTGCAAGCGGCGACTCGGCGCATCTTGCTCGATGCCATCCAGCACGAAGGATCGACGCTCGGAGACGGCACATATCGCAACGCACTCAATCAGAGTGGCGGATACCAGAACGCGCATCGAGTTTATGACCGCGAAAACGAGACCTGTCCGACGTGTCAGCGCGGCCGAGTCGTCCGCATCGTGCAGGCCCAGCGTTCGACGTTCTTCTGCCGCCGCTGCCAAGGGAGGGGTTAGGGGGCAGGGACGAGGAAAAGACATGCCACACAGGACGGGACTTCGTCCACTGTCTCCGCCGCGCGCTGCCGATACACTCTGCCGCGTGCTCGGCTTTGTCTTTCGAGGCCTTCTCTAGCCCCTCGCCCCTAACCCCTCGCCCCTCCCCATCGCATGTCGTACCGCAAGCTGAAACGTCTGCTGGGCGAAGCCAACTTTGAGCTGAAGGTGTTGGTGTTGTTCGGCACTGGCCTGACGTTGCTCGCGGTCGGAACGTTTTTTCTGTACCGCTGGCAAACATCGAGCTTGCTGGATCGATCGACTCAAACGACCGCCAAGTCGTTGGCGGCCAGCGTGGTGCTCAAAGCTCATTGGCAGGCGATTCAAGACACGGAGGCTTTTCGACGCGCGGTCACGGACGCGGAGCTAGTCAGCAAAGCCGAGTGGCTGCTCGACATCACGAAATCCAGCTTCATCAATGTGGACATTGAAGTTCAGCCCGAAGAGCTGAAAGAGCTCAAGGGAGAGCTACTGCATTCGCACCCGTTGGACCAAGGCGTGGACCCAAAATTTGTGCCGATCGAACAGCGCGGCCGCGAAGTGCTGGATCTGCTGCGGGCAGGCGGAACAGATCACTTCGTCAAAGAAGTCGATGGCGATCCTCCGGAATACCAATATTACGTCGCGCTTAAGGCCGCCAAATCGTGCCTGTCGTGCCATCATCACGAAAATCGAACCGATGCCGATGGGAACAAGATTCCGCGTCAGGTTGGTGAGTTCATGGGGGCCGCCAAGATCACGCTGCCGCTCGACCGCGTGAAGTCTCCGTTGCACAGCGCGAACGCCTTCGTGATCTCTGGCGAATTGCTGAAGGTCGTCCTGTCGATCATCGCCATCTATTTGGTGATCCGTTACGTCGTCACCAAGCCGGTGCTGCACTTGAAAAAAGTCAGCGACGCAATCGCTCACGGAAAGCTCGACATGCGTGCCGACATCCGTACCGGCGACGAATTCGAGGAACTCAGCCACGCCTTCAACCGGATGCTGCGGCATCTGGTCACCGTGCAGGAGGAGCTGCGGAGCGTCAACGCGGATCTCGATGGCAAGGTCGATGAACTGGCTCGCGTGAATTTGCGGCTGTACGAACTCAACAACATCAAGAACGAGTTCCTGGCCACTATGAGCCACGAGCTGCTCACGCCGCTCAATAGCATTCTCGGATTCAGCGATGTGTTGAACACGGCGGACAACCTGTCGGACAAGCAGCGGCGGTACGTCGGCAATATCCAAATCGCCGGCCGATCGTTGCTGTCGCTGATCAACGACGTACTTGATCTGGCCAAAATCGAAAGTGGCAAGATGGAACTGCATCTCGTCGAGTTCTCGCTGAACGACCTGATCGAACGGCAAACCGGAGCGATGGCTCCGCAGGCCGAGAAAAAGAACATCGACCTGTCTTGGTTTGTCGAACCCGGAGTCCCAAAGCTGTTCCAAGACGTCGGCAAGTTGCAGCAAATCCTCAGTAATCTGCTGTCAAACGCGATCAAGTTCACTCCGGAAGGTGGCCGTGTGCGAGTCCGTGCCGGCCTGCCCGACGAGCAGCGATTCCTCATTGAGATTGAAGACACCGGCATCGGGATTCCGCTCGAAGAACAGGAACGCATCTTCGAGAAATTCCGTCAGGGCCGACAGCAGCCGGGGCAAGAGGACGCCCTCACCCGCGAATTCGAAGGGACTGGACTGGGCCTGTCGATCGTGAAGGAACTTTGCAAATTGCTCGGCGGCGAAATCAGGCTGGTTAGCGAGTTCGGCAAGGGGAGTACGTTTACCGTCTCACTACCGATGCAATTGAAACTAATGCCAGCGACCGCCAGCGATGATGGTGGTGTCCGATCTGGGACCGCGTCAGGCTTGAGCCGCATCAAACCGGACGAGATCAACCAGAGAGCGGCCGCGCCAGCCAAAGCGGTTTAAGGGCGTGTGGGGGAAGCCGAGCCCCCCTGCGTTCGCTTCAGTCGCTACGCTCCTTGCGCTCTCTCTCCGGGGGCCTCGGCTTCCCCCACACGCTGTTTCACCACCCAACGCACCGGTCGCCGCATTTGCTGAGCAGAGTCACCAGACTCAAAAACTTTCGCGACTGGTCTGCCGTTTGCCTTCTCAGATGGTGGCTGTCAATTCGGCGGTGAAATCGTTGACGAACACCGATCTGGAATTGGCAGCACGATGAGGTTCATCATGGCGTTTCGGTTCGACAAGCTCACAGTCAAGTCGCAAGAGGCGGTTCAGCAGGCGCAGTCCGAAGCCGAGAGTCTCGGTCATCAGCAGTTGTTGCCGTTGCATCTGCTCAAATCGTTGCTGACGGAAGAGCAAGGAATCGTCCGGCCGCTGCTGCAAAAGATCGGCGTGAAGATTCCGCAGGTGGAGTCGATGGTCTCGGCTGAACTGAATCGACTGCCGAAGGTGTCGGGCGGTGCCGGACAGGTCGGGGCCAGCCGCGAGGTCATGCAGGTCTTTGACGCGGCGACTCAAGCGGCTGATCAGATGAAGGATCAGTTTGTCTCGACCGAGCACTTGTTGCTCGGCCTGACGAAAGTTGAAGACGTGGCCAAGCGTTTGCTCGCGCTGAATGCCATCGAAGAGAAGGACATCCTCAACGCGCTGCGAACCGTGCGCGGCAGTCAGCAAGTGACCGATCAATCGCCGGAGGACAAATACCAAGCTCTCGAAAAGTACGGCAAGGACTTGGTGGAACTCGCGCGGCAGGGAAAGATCGACCCGGTCATCGGCCGCGACACGGAAATTCGCCGAGTAATTCAAGTCCTCTCGCG